>CAKQFF010000039.1 GCA_934230685.1 uncultured Prevotella sp.
GGAGAACTTTTCATCCGACAAATATACAAAAATCCAATGATTTCAAAGAACAAAAGATGTGTATAAAGGGTAGGGCGATGCCCTGGGCTGTGGAGAGTTGCCCCTTCGGGGCGTATTGGTACAATATTATTCAAAACGTTGGTCATTATGCATATTCATCCCATTTATCTGTAGACGTATTGGTACAATATTGTGCTCAATACCCCAATCCGTGTTATTCGCTGGCGAAGCCTAAGCGTTTATTTGTGAAATCTTTATAACTACCATGTAATACGTAACTTTATACTTCCAGAATGTTGTGCTGACAATTCTGTGATATCAGTGAAATCCGTGGGAGTTTAACCCTTAATTCAACATTGAATAATTCATCATCGCCAAAGGCAACCATTCTTGCTCTGGCAAGCGGCAAACCCGATTACCACACTCAATATTCCACATTCAACATTGTAACCACACTTCTCTTGGCTTTGCCGTATTATTTCTAATATTTTCTGTATATTTCCTATAAAATCAGAGAAAACAGTAAAATTTTTAAGAAACTATGAAAATATTCCACTGGATATTTTTTATATATTAAATAAATATATTAACTTTGCAACCGATAAGAACATGTTTACCGACCTATTTACAAAAACTCTATAAAATAAGGTTTTAAACCAATAAATAAACAAGCTTATAAAAAAGCTATTAATATTAACTTTTAAATATTATCAGTATGAGAATCAAAATTAAGAACATTATCATGATGCTGTTCTGTATTTCAGTTTCATCGTTAATGTTGGTTTCGTGTAGTGACGACGACGACAACGTGATGGGCCCAGTTGCCATTAACTCTTGTCAGTATACTGCCACTACTGTAACGCCTATCTGGACGTTGGTGCCTAACAGCAACTGTGATGGTTACATCATCACCTTGTACAAGGGAACAAAAGCCAATGTGGGTGAGAAGGTAGAAGAGAAGCAGTGCGACTTCCGCACATGCAAGTACACCTTCACTGGTTTGACACCCAGCACCAACTACGTGATTTCTACTCAGGCCATTCCGAGCAAGACGAGTGGTTTCAGCAGCGCTGAGATGTATTGGAAGGAATTCACTACATCAGCAAAGTAAACAAAACAACCATTTCAATTAATTCTATTAACACAACATCAATATGGAAATCAATCCAAAAATTGGTTTGTTCGCGATAGCTCTTACAGCAATCCCTGTTGGCACCATCGCAGCAACAGCTGAGAATCCGTCAGCTGTGACGGTTTTACCCCCCCCCAGCAACAAGCACATGTACTGGCGTAGTGTATGATCACACTGGCGAGACTGTAATCGGAGCCAGCATTCGTGTAGTAGGCACAAAGCTTGGAACAGTAACCGACATCGACGGTAAGTTCTCTCTTGCAAACGTTCCTAACGGCGCAACAATCGAAATCTCATATATTGGTTACACCCCACAGCAAGTTAAGTTCACAGGCAAGCCTCTCAACATCACATTGAAGGAAGATGCCACCCATCTCGACGAGGTAGTGGTAATGGGTTATGGTGTAGCCCAGAAGCGTGCCAAGGTGACCAACTCAATCGCTAAGGTAAGCGAAAAGACCCTTAACGTAGGTGCCAACGCCAATCCTGCTCAGGCTCTTGCAGGTGCTGTTGCCGGTGTTAAGGTAGACATCACATCAGGTAGTCCTTCAGCAACTCCTTCAATCACTATCCGTGGTGGTTCTAACTACGACGGTGGTTCCAACGAACCGCTTGTTATTGTCGACGGCGTAATCCGCAGCTCTTTGTCGGACATCAACCCCAACGACATCGAGTCGATGGAAGTAATGAAGGACGCTGGTGCAACAGCTCTTTATGGTGCTCGTGCTGGTAATGGTGTAATCATGATCACCACAAAGCAGGGTAAGAATGGCAAGGCAAGCGTGACGTTCAATGCTAAGTTAGGTTTGAACTACTACAACCTTGGCTACAATATGTGTACAGACGAGGATTACCTCTACTATTATCGTCTTGCTACACAGAACTGCGAATGGACATTGCCTGGTGGTAAATATGCTGCTAACTACAATTCAAACCTTTATGGTACAAACACTCCTGGTGGTATCGGCCGTACAGAGTTGTCGCAGGGACAGTCGTACAACATCCTTCGTAAGACCGAAGACAACGCTTACCTCCTTCAGAAGGGATGGAAAGAGATGCTCGACCCAGTAAGCGATAACTATATCCTCTATCGCAATATCGACCCGCTGGAAGTGAACGGACGTACTCCTTACGTTACTCAGGACTACAATGCCAGCATTTCAGGTGGTAATGATCGTGGCCGCTACTATGCAAGTCTTGGTCTTTATGATGCCGACGGTTTCATTAAGAGCACATTTTACAAGCGCTACAACTTTGCGTTGACAGGCAGCTATAAGATAACAAATTGGTTGGAGTCGAACTCTGTGTTCAACTACACCCGTGCAAACTGGCTGAACGACGATCCTTCTCTTAACACTACATACTTTATGAACCGTGCTATGGGTTATAAGTTTGTGCGTTATCGTGATGAGGATGGCAACGATTTGTATGGAACAAGTAACCCTACAATCAACGTCAACGTTAATAAGGGTAACTTCGACCGTGACTTCCAAAGCGACAAGTTTGCTATGACACAGTCGCTCACAGCAACACTTTTCAAGGGATTCACAGTGAAGGGAAGCATGAGCTGGTTCTACAACGAGCAGTATGACGAGTCGTTCAACCACAAGTACATCACAAGTCAGGCTGGTTCAGTTAATCCTGACGGCAACAATGGTGTGAGCCGCAGCTATAATACAAGTGCTTCGTTCTTACGTTATTTTGACCAGACCTACAACCTTGTAGCCAACTTCAACCGTGTGTTCGCAGAGAAGCATACAGTTAACGTTATGGCAGGTACTGAGTTCTACAAGCGTCGTTATCGTGGATTCAGCGCTGGTGGATATGGAGCTCCTACTGGCTACTTCCCCGGTCTCGATCTTACCCAGAACGATGCTGACGTTCAGTCGCGCACTATGAATTCGTTCCATAACGAGGAGGCACTCATGTCATATTTCGGACGTGCAGAGTACGACTATATGGACAAGTATCTCTTTGCAGCTACATTCCGTGCCGACGGTTACTCACGACTGGTTAACAACAAATGGGGTACATTCCCTGGCGTATCAGGCGGTTGGGTATTCAGCAAGGAGAACTTCTGGAACAAGCTTGGCATGGAGAACATCATCAACTATGGTAAGTTGCGTGCCTCTTACGGTATGAACGCCACTATCAACAGCTCATACCTTGGCTACTACACCCTGCAGGGTGCATATAGTGCTTACAAGTATGATGGCGCGTATGGCTACAGAATCAGCACATTGCCTAACCCTAACTTGAAGTGGGAGAAGACACGTACTGCTGAAGTAGGTCTTGACCTCGGTTTCCTGAACAACCGTTTCAACCTCGGCTTGACTTACTATAACCGTCTGACAATGGACAAGTATTCAGCTCTGTCATTGCCAAGAACAACAGGTTTCTCTACTGTTACCTACAACAACGGTAAGTATCGCAACGCTGGTTTGGAAATCGACCTCCAGGGTACATTGTTGCGTACACGTGATTTCCAGTGGACTTTGAATGCCAACCTCACATACAACAAGAATACTATCGTGAAGTTGCCAGAGAACGGATTGCCAAACAACCGTCAGGGAGGTTCAGAGGTTTACACAGGCAATGGCGATGAGACCCACTATGTAGGTGGCTATCAGGAAGGACAGACCCCGGGCAGCTTCGTTGGCTATGGTGTTGTAAGAATGGCACGCACTCAGGCTGACATCGAGGCACTTGGTGATTATGTTGATACAGGTACAACAAATGGTGCTGGAGTATATGCCAACGAGGCTGGTCGTCAGCGTCTTTTGGCTGCAGGCTATAAGAACATTGTGCAGCTTATGCCTGGTGACTTTATCTACGAGGACCGTAACGGTGACAACTGGGTAGAGTCAAAGGACCGCAAGGTGCTTGGCAACCTCACTCCGAAGTGGACTGGTGGTTTCAACACCACATTGACATGGAAGGGTCTGTCGCTCTACGCACGCTTCGACATGGGCTTCGGCTTCCAGGTATACGACTCTAACGTAGCCTTCTGGCTTGGTGAGGGTCAGGGTGCAATGGCATTCAACGATGCTGTACGCGACACATGGACACCTGACAATCCTGGTGCTAAATATCCACGTGTGGTATGGGCTTCACAGTTCGGTACCGACAACTACATCCGTACCAACTCGTTCTTCACACAGAACGGTAGCTATTTGGCTTGCCGCGAGTTGCAGCTCTCTTACGCTCTGCCGAAGAGCATCTGCCAGAAGTTGGCTTGCCAGGGCTTGACCGTATCTGTTACAGGACAGAACTTGGGTTACATCAAGTCGTGCACAATCCCATTGCCAGACAACACCTCATACGTAAGCGGTAACACTGCTGGTTATGGTGGTACCTACAACGTGCCACGTACATTGCTCTTCGGACTTAATGTCACATTCTAAAAATGGTTACACACTATATTTAAATTAAGATTAAGATATGAACAAATATATAAAGACATTGGCAATTGGTCTTGTGGCAGGTACAAGTGTGCTTACTACCTCTTGCGACCTCGACTATAAGCCTATCGATAACTTCAGCGCCAACTCGTTCTGGGGAAGCCAGACTGAGTATGAAGGATTCATCACAGCCATTTCCAACCATTTCCGTGCTGCTGGTGCAGAAACCGTGTTGTTCAAAGCCGGTGAGTTGCGTTCAGGTGTGTTCGAGATGGCAACAATCGACGGCTCAGGTATTCTTAACAGTGAGCCTATACAGAACCTTTATGATGCCGACCATCCTCAGTTCAGCACTTTCGGTGGCTACTACGGTTTCATTGCCAACATCAACGAGCTTATCTATCGTTGCAACAATACAGACGTGCTCACCGACAAGGTGAAGAACGGATTGCTCGGTATGGCTTATGGCTATCGCGCATTCTACTATTTCCAGATGTATCGTATGTATGGTGGCGTAGTATTGCGCGTCGAGCCTGATGTGATCCTTGGCAACTATGAGGCAACCCTGCTCTACAAAGGTAGAAGTACTGCCGAAGAGACTTTGAAGCAGATTAAGGAAGACATCCAGACATCGTTGGACTATTTCTCCAAGACCGACTATGTATACAAGAGCGCAAGCAAGGACTATTATTGGACAAAGGCTGCCACAGAGATGCTTGCTGGTGAGGTGTATCTTTGGTCAGGTAAGGTTGAAACAGGCGACCACAAGGCTAATGCTGCTGATGTGGCTAAAGCTGCCACCTACTTCAATAATGTGATAAACAACTATGGTTTTGAGTTGCAGAGCGACTACTATAGCGTGTGGACAACACCTCATAACAAGGAGTCGATATTCAGCGTATGCTATAGCAGCGAGAACGATGGTATTTACTACACCACACCTCCTTATCACCTGCTTTGGGCAAGCACAACTGGTACCTCATACCTCAACTATTGGAGCAATATGGACCAGGAAGGTTGGGGACATGTTAAGGGTGTAGCCAACCGCTTCGGCCAGTGGTATGACAAGGATACAGACAAGTCGGCTAATATCGAGATTTGGGACAAGTGTAAGTTCGGTCCTTGCCGCTACACTTACAAGAACTCTCTCTACTATCAGTTTGACGAGAACGACTCACGTATCAATATGTTCTACCCACAGTGGAACCTCACACAGGAAGAGCGCGACAATAATGTCAAGTATCTTGAGAACTTCGACCCGAAGGATGGCAAGCATAAGTTGGCTGGTACATTCGTTTGTAAGTTCCGTCCGAAAATACCTAACGGCAGCACATACTATCAGATGGTTGTTGACATGCCTATCTATCGTTTGGCAATGGCCTATCTCTATGCTGCAGAATGTGCCAACTATGCTGGCGACAACGCAGCCATGGTGAAGTACATCAACAAGGTGCGCGAGCGTGCTTATGGCAGCAACTGGGATGAGAACGTTTATGGCTACAAGGCAGGCGACTTCAAGGCCAACGAGACCGCTCTTATGCGTGAGTGGGACAAGGAGTTCGTAGCTGAGGGTCAGCGTTGGTGGAACCTTCGTCGTTTGACTACCGTTAAGGGTGGCAAGCAGACCGACCACTTCGTCTTCCAGCCAGAGGGATGTCTTGGCTATGGTCTCGACACAGCCAACAACCCATGGATGGTTGATATCAACGGCAACATTGTTGAGACAAACACTCCAGTGTTGAATGGTGCTACACAAGAGCACTTGCTCCTGTGGCCTCTCGACAAGGGCTTGTTGGGCTCAGACGCTGAATTGGCTGACCAGCAGAACCCTGGTTATTAAAAGCATTATAGTGCGTCATGATGGATTTGGCAATAAATTTGGCTTTAAGTCAAATGCCAAGCCCATCGTGGCGCATTTTTTTTGTTAAAAACTTGGTTAATAATGAAATAACATTTACCTTTGTAAAAAAGAAACCTATAAACAATCGAAGTTATGAAAAAGTATTTTTTTGCATCCCTTTTAGCGTGTGTTGGCTTAATGTCATCATGTTCTTCTGATTCCGACGACCAGTACAACTTGACTGTAGGAGAGGAAATCAGCAGTATAGTGAAAGTTGGTGAAAATGGTATGGATTTGAAAAATCCAGAGTCAAAATGGAATACCGATACAGTAGCTTGCTACCATTCGGAAGCTGAATGGAAGGTCTTTTGTAATGATTATCAGTATCCATCATCTGATAATACGAAAAATCCTTTGGATGCTGTTCCAAGTGTGGATTGGAGTAAACAGACATTGGTGTTCGCGCAACATTTTCATTCTTATCTCGTTGAATTGAAAGACTGTAAGGTTGAGAAACAAGGTAAGAAATATGTTGTTGAGCTTTATTATTCAAATAAGTTGTCTTCTTGTATATCTGCAGTAGGAGCTTTTGTAGTAATAAACAAACCTAATGTGTCAATTAATGATATTACTGTAAAAAGTATTGCAATTGAGTGACAACCGACTGTCCCACAATCATTACTTCAAGGACGAATTGGTATTGCCTTGGCTTGATAAAATAATTTAAAAAATAAATACTTTATAACAGATAATGTTTTATTATCTCGTTATAAAGTATTAATTTTGTAGGCGAAAACTAATCAAAAACAACAAAAAATGAAAATAACTTCGTTATTACGCCTATTGGCAATCGTAATTTTAGGTTTCCCAACAGTAGCAAACGCACAGCCAAAATGGATGAATCCGATGGATTCAGACGAGCCATATATCTGTGGAAGAGCATGGAACAAGGAGATGGGCAAATCGTTCAACCGTCTGCCCGACCGCTTCAAGGCAACAGTATCCGAGAAGGTGTGGGGCAACTCCTTATTGACCGCCGGTCTTACCGTGCGCTTTGCCACAACATCACGCAATATCAGCGTGAAGTATGTATGCGCATCGCAGAACTTCGGAACCCTGAACCTTTCGGGCATCGTGCATTCGGGTGTCGACCTCTATGGCAAGGCCAAGGACGGCAAACTCCACTGGATAGCCAACCACATGAATTGGCGTCATGTGGGCGACACAATGACAATATCATTCCCCGACCTGACCGTGCCTACAGCACGAGGCACAGAATACACGCTCTATCTGCCCAACTACAACGGAGTGAAATGGCTTGCCGTGGGAGTGGACAGCAAGAGCGACTTCCAGTTTATCCATCAGTCGAAGGAGCGTCCTATCGTGGTGTACGGTTCGTCGATTATTCATGGTGCCTCGCCCTCACGTCCGGGTATGTCGATACCCAACATCGTGTCGCGCGAGATGGACTATCCCCTGATAAACCTTGGTTTCTCGGGTAGCGCGTATATGGAGCCAGGCATATTCGACATGTTAGGAGAGATAGATGCCCGCCTGTTTGTGCTCGACCCAATACCCAATAGCGTGAACCTCACGGAGGGGGAAATCATCAGTCGCGCCGTGGCAGGAGTGAAGAAGTTGCGCAGCCTTAGCAAGGCTCCAATATTGCTCAACGAGTGTCACCCAATACCCGACAGCATCTTCCGCGCCAACGTGGCAGAGCGATACACGCGTGCCAACAAGGCATTCCGCCAGGCTTATCTGCAGCTCAAGGCTGCTGGCATAAACAACCTATATTATATGCACAGCAACGAAATCAACATGAACGAGGACGACATGATTGAGGGCACTCATCCCAACGACACGGGTTGCCGTGCCTACGCTGAGGCCTACAAGCGCAAGATAAGAGAGATACTGTCAAAAAGGAAAAAATAAAAAAAATCGGACATGCGAAATCTACTGACTACCCTTCTGCTCACGCTGCTATGCTGCTTTGCCAAGGCGGCTGTGCAGGAGCCGGCGTTGCTGCCCATGCCACAGAAGGTGGCCTACACGGGTAAGTATGCCAAGGCAGCCAATCCGGTAAAGGAAAAGATAGTGGGCAACGTCGATGGAGCCGTATTCCAGGATGAAGCCTACCATATTGTGGTGGGACAGAACGAGACACTCGTTGAGGCAACAACCGAGCGCGGACTGTATTGGGCGCGCCAGACATTGGCCCAGCTCACAATCGACAATAAGGGCAAGAAGACTCTGCCACAATGCGAGATAACCGACTGGCCCGCCTTCCGCATACGTGGCTACATGCACGATACGGGTCGCAGTTTCATCCCGTTTGACGAGCTGAAGAAGGAGATAGAAATACTCAGCCGCTTCAAGATAAACACATTCCATTGGCACCTGACCGAGAACCAGGCTTGGCGCATGGAGAGCAAGCTTTATCCACAGCTCAACGCGGCAAAGAACATGGAGCGCGACAAGGGCAAGTTCTACACTCTGAAGCAGGCAGCAGAACTTGCCGACTTCTGCCGAGCCCACAACATGACGCTCATTCCCGAGATAGACATGCCGGGACATAGTGCTGCCTTTGAGCGCACATTCGGTTTCGGAATGCAGACCGAGGAGGGCAAGCGCATCATGAAGGACATAATAAGCGAGGTGTGCGACGCCATTGACGTGCCTTGGCTGCATATAGGCACAGACGAGGTGCAGTTTACCGACCCGACATTCGTGCCCGAGATGGTGGCTTACGTGCGCTCAAAGGGCAAGAAGGTGATTTCGTGGAACCCGGGATGGAAATACAAGAAGGGCGAGATAGACATGACACAGTTGTGGAGCTACCGTGGCAAGGCGCAGCCAGGCATCCCTGCCATCGACTGCCGCTACCACTATGCCAACCACTTCGACAACTATGCCGACCTCGTGGCCCTCTTCAACAGTCGCATCTACAACCAGCCAATGGGCAGCGACGACCTTGCGGGCTGCATAGTGGCGTTCTGGAACGACCGCAACATTGACAACACTCGCCAGCTACTCGACGAGAACTTCTTCTATCCCTACATGCTCACTCTTGCCGAGCGTGCTTGGCGAGGTGGAGGCAACTGCTATTTCGACGGCAAGGGCACCGTGCTTTGGGACGACGAGCCAGAGCAGAAGAAGGAGTTTGCCGAGTTTGAGAACCGTATGCTGTGGCACAAGACCCATACGCTTAGCTCGGAGCCGTTCTCCTACGAGCGCCAGTCGGACGTGGTGTGGAGCATTACCGACGCCTTCCCTAATGACGGCGACTTGGCGCGCAGCTTCCCTCCCGAGCAGTATCTGCATGGCGACTTGTCGCCAGTGGACGATCCCACAATATTCTCCAACAAGGGCAAGACCTACAAGTCGCGCACCTTCACGGGCAACGGTTTCTACCTCCGCCATGTGTGGGGAACGCTTGTGCCTGGAGTCTACGCCAATCCAGAGGAGAACCATACGGCTTACGCCACACGCTGGATTTACTCAAAGAAGGCACGCACGGCAAAACTCAGCCTTGAGTTCCAGAACTACAGCCGCTCGGAGAGCGACCTGCCGCCGCTCCAGGGCACATGGGACTATAAGGGAAGCCGTGCCTGGATAAACGGCGAGGAGATACAGCCGCCCGTATGGCAGAACACGAACACGGAGCGAAGCAACGAGTTGCCTTTGCGCAACGAGAATGCCGTGTCGCGTGAGCCAATAGAGATACACTTGCGCCAGGGATGGAACAAACTGGTGCTGAAACTCCCGGTGGGAAAGTTCAGCGGCAAGGAGACAAGACTTGTAAAATGGATGTTTTCTGCTACTGTGAAGTAGCAATCAACTATCATAATGATAGTAAATAATGCGATTTATAACTTAAATGTATATTTTTGCGATTTTTAATAAAAAAAACAACAAGAAATCTTTGTAGCAATAGAAATTATTTGTAATTTTGCAGCAGATAATTAATAACGCTAAAAGTAGCGAAGATTTTTTGATTTGTTTTAGTAGATTAGTTTTTAAGTAGTTTGTTTTTGAGAATCGGATGTCGCGAGACAGCCGATTTTTTTTTTGCCTATCCGATAATTGAATGTTGAGTTTTGAATGTTGAATTTTGAATTGTGCGCTTTGCGCATTAGGAATTGTTCAATTAAGAATTGAGAATTACTAAATCAAAACTCAAAATTCAAACATGTCCCCAATGTTTTTTCTGTTTATCGCCCGATTGTTGGCTTAGTGCTTCTGCACCAATCTATTTGTTTAAGGTTGGATGTCGAGAGCTTGCTCTCGTAAAGCCAACCTTAAACAAATAGATTGAACCTGTAGGGTTTGCCAACAATCGGGTGTTTTTATTGTTTTTGTTAAAGCCCCTTTAGATATTTTAGACATGGCTGTTGTTTTTCTGCTTGATTTTGTATAACTTTGTATTACAAAACATCTTATACATCTTATATATATTATGGGAATACTAAAACGACAGTTAAACATAAAGATATTGGTGCTGTCAATCATCATTTGTGGCGGCACATACATCCTCACAAAGTCGCTCAGCATCACGGCAGGCGTGGCGATACTCCTCTTCGTCATCAACACGCTGCTTGACCAATGGGCAGACAAGAAGGAGAAGCAATATTTCCACAAAGACCAGGACAATGGAGAAACTGATTAATCTTTTCACAGCATGGCACGGCTCGGAGCCTGCAAGCACCACGCGACTTGCAGGAGCGGGCAGCAACAGAGAGTATTATCGTCTTGTCGACGAGGACGGACAGAGTGTGATAGGAGTGGTGGGCACAAGCCGCGACGAGAACCACGCCTTTGTGTATCTGGCTGAGCATTTCGAGCAGAGGCAGTTGCCTGTGCCGCACGTGCTTGCCGTGAGCGACGACGGACTGCGCTATCTGCAGACCGACCTTGGCTCTGTGTCGCTCTTCGACGCCATACGCGGAGGCCGCGAGGCGGGCGGACGCTACAATCTTGAAGAGCAGGACCTGCTAAAGCGCACCATACGCCAACTGCCTAACATCCAGATACGTGGAGCGCGCGGACTCGACTGGCAGAACTGCTATCCTCAGCCCGAATTCGACGAGGACAGCGTGCTCTTCGACCTCAACTATTTCAAGTATTGCTTCCTCAAGCCCTCCGACCTCGACTTCCACGAGCTGAAGCTTGAGGCCAACTTCCGTCTGTTTGCCAAGGACCTCACCTCCGAGCCTACCGACTCGTTCCTCTACCGCGACTTCCAGGCGCGCAACGTGATGCTCGATGCCGAGGGTAATCCTTACTTCATCGACTTCCAGGGCGGACGCAAGGGACCCTTCTACTACGACCTTGCCTCGTTCCTATGGCAAGCCTCCGCACGCTATTCCAACAAGCTGCGACGCGAACTCCTGCGCGAGTACTACGAGGCTCTGAGCCAGTATACCGAGGTGCCCAGCGTGCGCCATTTCGCAAGTCGCCTAAGCCTGTTTGTGCTCTTCCGCACCCTGCAGGTGCTTGGAGCCTACGGGTTCCGCGGATATTTCGAGCGCAAGAAACATTTCCTCGACTCCATTCCCCCGGCTATGGACAATCTGCGCGAGCTGCTGAAGCTTGGCGAGGACGTGTTCCCCTATCCATACATGATGGACATGCTGCGCCGACTGACCGAACTGCCCAAGTATGCACATATCCAGGAAGCCGCCGTGTCGCGAGCCGACGGCTACAAGACCACCGACCGCAACGTATATGAGGCTCATCCCCAGGACGGACCAGCCACATTCTCGAAGTACGACGGCAAGGGGCCGCTACGTGTGCGCGTGTTCAGCTTCTCCTACCGCAAGGGAATCCCTGCCGACGAGTCGGGCAACGGAGGCGGCTATGTGTTCGACTGCCGCTCCACCCACAACCCCGGACGCTATGAGCCTTACAAGAAGCTCACGGGTCTCGACGAGCCGGTAATACGTTTCCTTGAGGACGACGGCGAGATACTCACCTTCCTCGACAGCGTCTACAAGCTTGCCGACGCCCACGTGCAACGCTACATCTCGCGCGGATTCACCGACCTGATGTTCTGCTTCGGATGCACAGGCGGACAGCATCGCAGCGTCTACTCGGCGCAACACCTTGCGGAGCATATACACGAGAAATTCGGCATCGAAGTGCATGTGTGCCATAGGGAACAAGGCATAGAGCAAACATTTAGTAAAAAACATTAGTCTATTGTTTTGCCATTTACAGGATTTTGAGTAATTTTGTAGGCAACATATTTTATACACTATCATCTATGATGCAAGCAATGATATTCGCGGCTGGATTGGGCACACGCCTTAAACCGCTCACCGACACTATGCCAAAGGCGTTGGTGAGGGTAGGGGGTGAGCCGTTGATAAAGCGCGTGATAGAAAATCTTGCCCGTGCCGGTGTTGACCGCATTGTAGTCAACGTGCATCATTTTGCAGGGCAAATCATCGATTATCTCAACGAAAACAATAACTTCGGTCTCGACATACGCATCTCCGACGAAACAAGCGGACTGCTTGAGACAGGAGGCGGAATAAAAAAAGCTGCCCCGCTGTTCGCTCCCAATGCTCCTATTCTGATTCATAATGTCGACATTCTGAGCAATGTGGACTTGAAGAAGTTCTACGAAGCGGCCATAGTGAGTGAAGAACGAAGAGTGAAGAGTGAAGAAG
>CAKQFF010000040.1 GCA_934230685.1 uncultured Prevotella sp.
CCATGCCCATGGTGGCAGGCTCTATGCCGAAGGCCTTCTGCCAAGCCAGACAGATGGTGTTGCTCTGCACGGAGTTATAGGCGAAGCCGAAGGTGATGATCATCAGCACGGCAAAGAGGATGCCCATCCATCCCTTGCCCAATCCATACTTCATGTAATAGGCCGGTCCGCCATAGAAGGAGGTCTGACCCTTGCGCTTGTACAATTGTGCAAGCGTAGACTCGATGAAGGCCGACGACGAACCCAGCAAGGCCAACACCCACATCCAGAACACGGCTCCCGGTCCGCCTATGCTGATGGCCGTGGCCACGCCCGCAAGATTGCCCGTACCTATTCGGCTTGCCAGCGCCACCACGAATGCCTGGAACGAGGAGATGTGCTTCATCTCGCCGTCCACCTTCACGTCCATCGACAGCTCGTCCTGCCCTATCTCCTGGGGCTGAACCTTGTCGGGATGCAGCAGCAGCCTCACCATCTCCCTTACGAGACGGAACTGCACGAAACGGGTGCGCAAAGTGAAAAACACGGCACAGCATATCAAAACGGTAATGATGATATACGACCAAAGGAAATCGCTAACCTGAACTAAAACATTCTGTACTAAATCTATCATTCTTATCTAATTTATGTTTCGCAAGCGAAAGGAGGGAGGGGGAGTTATGGTGAGTTAAGGGGAGTTATGGGAAGTTATGGGGAGATTACACGCTTCACTCGTGAAGTTCTTGCTAAGGCAAGCGACAAAGTCGAGCGCAACCCGCATTTGTTTCATGTTTGCCATACCCTCCACTCTGTCATGATTATACAGCCGATTTAGTGGAGGTGTGTCTAAACTAATACAATGCGGGCTGAAAGCCCAATGTTCTCCATAGCCCAGGGCATCGCCCTGGGTATAAGGTATTTACGAACAATACGCCCTGTAAGGGCAGCTTTAATATTCCATCGTTTTTTAGAGTTGCCCTTACAGGGCGCGTTGGTTGTTTGTATCCGTTTACCCAGGGCGATGCCCTGGGCTGTGGAGGACATTGGGCTTTCAGCCCGCATTTGTTTAGCTTTTTGACATCCGCATTTGTTTAGCTTTTTGCCACACCCATTTGTTTAACTTTTTGTCATCCGCATTTGTTTAACTCTTTTCCATCCGCATTTGTTTGGCTTTTGCCACACCCTCCTCCTATATATGTATATGATAATTCTGAACTGTTACTTATCTGTTCTTTTCGACTGCAAAATTACTAAATTCCTGTCAAAATTCAAAACTGAACAACTCAAAACTGAACAACTCAAAACTGAACAACTCAAAACTGAACAACTCAAAACTGAACAACTCAAAATCGCCTACGGCGACAACTCAAAACTCAAAACTCAAAATTCAAAACTCAAAAACCTCCCACGGATTCCACTAATATCACCAAAGTGTTACGCTAACAATTCCGTGTTATCCATGAAATCCGTGGGAGATTTTCATCTAATAGATTTTTATCCCAACTGGCTTATAATTCGGAAATTTTATCTAAATTTGTATCGGATTTTTGAACACATCAAAATCATCCTTAATAACCAAATAAAATTCTTACAAAAAAATGGGTAATAAAATAACAACAATGGAGCGAGGAATGCAACGTCGCACAGAACTGCTTTTAGGAAACGACAACCTTGAGAAATTACAGTCGGCACGTGTGCTCATCTTCGGCATTGGAGGTGTGGGCTCTTGGTGTGCCGAGGGCTTGGTGCGTAGCGGCGTGCGCAACATAACCATTGTGGATAGCGACCGCGTATGCGTGACCAACTGCAACCGCCAGCTTATGGCCACAAGCCGCACCATCGGGCAGGTGAAGGTGGACGCCCTGCGCGACCGTCTGCTCGAGATTAACCCCGAAGCCAACATCACGGCTTACCAGAAGATATACGAGGCTAAGACGGCCGACGAGTTCCACATGGAGGAATACGACTACATCATCGATGCCATCGACTCGCTTAAGGACAAGGCCGACCTCATTCTGCGTGCCACATCGCTTCCCAAGCACATCACGTTCGTGTCGTCGATGGGTGCCGCACTCCGACGCGACCCGTTCATGATACGCAAGGCTGAGTTCTGGAAGGTGAAGGGCGACCCGCTCGCACGAGCCTTGCGCAAGAAGTTCAAGAACATGAAGACTTCTCCAAGCCGTAAGTTCCAATGTGTCTACAGCGAGGAGAAGCCTATGGAGAATATGGGTGTCAACAAGGCCTGTGGCACAGGCGGATGCCTATGCCCCAAGGCCAAGCTGCTCAGCGGAGAGCGAGGCACAGACACAGCCGTTTATGACGCGCCTGGCGACCAGAAGCTTGTGGAGCATGAATGGTGCTCGACAAAGGCTCAGATCAACGGTTCGCTCTGCCACATCACGGCCTCTTTCGGCATGGCCATAGCGGGCATCGTGGTAAACGGCATTATCGACGCGGCAGGCTCGCCACAGCCTGAGCCAACTGCTCAAGCGCCTGAGTAAGAATGCTGCGCGGAGTGCCCACATTCAGGCGCATGAAGCCACGTGCGGCACTCTCCTTCTGATGCAGCTGTCCGTAGGGATTGCCCTCAGTATCGAATATCTCGCCATCGTTGAGCGCCAGTCGGGCCTTGTTGATGAACAAGTCCTGAAGCTCGTCGTGGTCGAGACCCAAAGCCCGGCAGTCGAGCCATACGAGGAACGACGACTCGGGGCGCACCACCCTTATGCCCGGGATATGCTCCTTGAAGTATTGCTCCGTGAACAGGATGTTTCCCTCCACGTAGGCCAGCATCTGCTGTCTCCACTCCTCGCCTTGCCCGAAGGCGGCAATAGTGGCGATAGGCGCAAACACGTTAGGCTCGTTGAACTCGTTGGCCTCCATCCATCCGTAGAAGCGGCGGCGCAGCTCGGGATTGGGCACAATGGCGTAGGAGCTTACTATGCCAGCCATATTGAACGTCTTGGTTGGCGCCTGGAACGTGATGCTTATCTCCTCAGCCTCCTTGCTTACCGTGGCAAACGGGATGTGCCTGTGACCGAAGAGTGCAAGGTCGGCATGTATCTCGTCGCTTATCACAATCACGCCATGCTTGTGGCAGATGTGCGCCACGCGCTCGAGAGTGGCTCTGTCCCATTGTATTCCGGCAGGATTGTGAGGGTTGCACAATATCATCATCTTGCAGTCCTGTATGAGCTTCTCCAGGCTCTCGAAGTCCATCTTGTAGAACGAGCCTTCCCCGGATTCCACCAGTCGGTTTCTCACCACCTCACGTCCGTTGCCCACGGTAGTCATGCGGAAGGGATGATACACGGGCGTCTGAATCAGAACCTTGTCGCCCGGCTGCGTCAAGGCGTTAATGGCCATGCCTATGCCCTTCACCACTCCAGGCACATAGGTAAGCCATTCCCTCTGCACGTTCCATCCATGATGGTCGGCAATCCATTTGCCCACGGTGGGCCAGTATTCCTTTGGCTCCATGGTGTAGCCGAATATAGGATGTTCCATGCGCTTCTTGATGGCATCCACGACGAACGGGGGAGTCTCAAAATCCATGTCGGCCACCCACAACGGAATCAAGTCGTCACGTCCGTAACGCTCCTTGAGCACCCCGTGCTTCAAGTCGCCCGACCCCGAACGGTCGATAATCTTGTCAAAATCGTATTTCATAAAAGTAATTATTTTTACTGAACCCTTATTTCAAAGCCTGCTCGATATCCTCCAACAGGTCCTCCACGTCTTCCAGTCCCATAGACAGACGTATGGTAGTGTCGAGCACATCCATGTTCTTCTTCTCCTCAGGCGTGAATCCCACGAAGATGGTGGAGTAAGGATGAATGGCGAGCGACTTGTTGTCGAACAGATTTGTGGCTCGGCGTATGAGCTTCAGGCGGTTGATGAAGTCGAAACACTTCTGCTCCGACTCAAGGTCGATGGTGAGCATGGCTCCTATCTTCTCTCCCTGCTCCAGACCCGGATAGTTCACGCGCTTCACCTCAGGCAGCTTTTGCAAGGCACGTGCGAGGTCCAAGGCGTTCTGAGTCTGCTTCTGGTAGCGCACGTTGAGCGTCTCCAGTCCGAGAGTCTGCATGTAGGCCACCTGCGGAGTCATGTACGAACCGATGTTGAATAGGAACTCAAAGCGTATGCGCTTGTTCACCTGCTCGAAAGTGCCATAATCGAGAATGAGTCCGCCGAGCGAAGTGGCTCCACCACTAATGTATTTTGTGCTCGACAGCACCTCCACGTCCACTCCCTGCTCGCGGGCGTTGAGTTCCGTGAACGGCACGATAGTAGTGTCCACAATCAAGGGCACTCCATGCTTGTGGGCCACCTGCGAGAGCTTCTTCAGATCGACAACCTCAAGCTGCGGATTGGTGATGTATTCGGCAAAGATAAGGCACGCGTCGTCGGCAATCGTGCGGTCCAGGGTCTCGGTATCAGTAAGGTCGGCTATCTGCGCCTTCACGCCCAGTCGGGCCAAAGTCTTGGTGATGAGAGCGTAGGTATTGCCGAAGAGATGGTTCGACGTAACGATGGTCTTGCCCGCCTCGGCAAACACGAGCAGGGCATTAAGAATGGCAGCCATACCCGTGTTCATGGCAAACACATTCTCGGCACCCGAGAGCGCCTTCACGCGGTTCTCGAAATAAGTGACCGTAGGGTTCATCACGCGCGAGTAGTCGGGCTCGAGCACACGTCCGGAGAAAGCCTCCGTCATGTCGTGGGCTGTGTCAAACTCATAAGCTGCTGTGTTGTACACCGGAAACGACAACGACCCATAGGCGTCGCGCTTCTGAAAAGGGGTTTGAATGGCTTTAGTTTCTTTTCTCATAATATGTTTTTCTTTTCTTACCGCGCAAAATTACAATAAAAGTTTCACATTCCCACCCTACTTTTCAAAGAAAAAACCGTATTTTTGCATAATGAAACAAACAGGCAAAAAATTACAGAAAAAATAATCATGGGTAAATCAGGACAGTTGTATTTTGATTTTGACACATATTTGCGACAGGGCGAACCGTCGCAAAGAGAGAAAGCCATAGTATGGGGCACAGCCATAGGCCTGCAAAAGGTTGATGGCTTGGAGACCTCCGCCTATCTGCAACAGACGGCCATAAAGAATATTGAGGGAGAGATAACAATTGACGAGGCAAAGAAACTTGTCGATTCCTATTACATTAGCCGCAGGGCACACGACGAGGCCAACGCCGACAAGGAAGAGGCCGACCGTGTGGCTGCCAACATAGCCAAGCTGTTGAGCAGCAATACGCTTGCCTTCAGCTTCTTTGGCTATACCCAGGTGCATCGCAACATATTTGAGGGCGTATTCAAACATGCGGGACAGATACGCGATTACGACATCACGAAACGTGAATGGGTGCTCAGGGGCGATACTGTGAACTATATGTATGCCGCCGACCTTAAGCGTGCCGTGGAATACGACTTGGAGCAGGAGCGCATGTTCGACTATGGAGGCCTGTCGTCCGACGAAATCATAAGCCATGTGAGCAGGTTTACGGCCAATCTGTGGCAGATACATGCGTTCTGCGAGGGCAACACGCGCACCACGGCTGTATTTGTCATTCAGTATCTACGCTCCATGGGGTTCTCTGTCAACAACGAGATCTTCGCCCGACATTCATGGTATTTCCGCAACGCCATGGTGCGCTATGTCTACAAGAACAACGAGGGCGTAATGCCAGAGCCCAAATACTTGGAGCGATTCTTCCGCAACATGCTCCTTGGCGAGCAATGGGATTTGCGCAACAGATATCTCGTAATCAATCCCCCTGCGGAATATGCGGAACAACCAAGGATGGATAACCCCACAAGCACCCCCACAAGCTCCCCCACAAGTTCCCCCACATCCGAACAAGCACCCCCACAAGTAAGTGGCGATATGTTTCATACGGACAATCAAAACATACTCAAGATAGTAAAAATCTTAGGACATAACAATATGCCCAGAATATTCATAGCCATACAATTCAGCCACGAGGTTAAGGCCACTCTCCTTAGCCTTCAGGACGCCCTGCAATCCAAGGGCGTCAAGGGCAACTACTGCCCTTACGGCAACCTCCACATGACCCTCGCCTTCATAGGCGAGAGCTACGACCTGCCCGCCATCCGCAAGGCCGTAGGCGAAGTGGCGTTCACCCCCTTCACCATGACCCTGTCCTGCCTTGGCTCCTTCCCCACCAAGACCGGAGTGATTTGGTGTGGAGTGAACGAGAAGGAGTCCGTCACAGCCCTTGCCCGTCAGCTGCGCTCACGTCTCGCCGCCCACGGCATCCCCTTCGTCTCCACCCCCTTCTATCCCCACATATCCCTGCTCCGACACCCCACAAGTCTGCGCATTACCAACATCAAGGTTCCCGCTACGCCGATAACGGTAGAGAGAATAAGCGTGATGAAGTCGGAGAGGATTGAGGGGGAACTGGTGTATTCTTTGGTAGATTGAAACATATTAATCGTATTTACATTTAGCGTAGGCATCAAGCCTCTTTGTTTTTCAAGCGTAAAAATACAAATAAGACAAACAAGTCGTACTTTTTTCTCTAATCCTTTAAGTTGAATTAAACTTGCTGAGGGTGGAATTAAACTCGATTAAATATTGACAGCATCTTGGCATGATGTTTGCGTAACACAAACTACCACTAATCCCTTATGCCAAAGTTTTAACTAATGAGCGGGCAAGCCGAATGTAATGAAGTCAACATCAAACAAAGAGGCGTAACCGTTCAAAATTCAAAATCAGAATTTATGGAAAAGACAGATTTTTTTGTGTGCAAATGTCATGATGTCAGCCATCAGTTGGTTTTAGAGACTCTTGAAACCGAAGAAAACGAGGAACACGTTGTTTACGGATGTTTCCATATCGTTCATCTCGAGTTTTGGGAAAAACTGAAATGTGCCATGAAATATATCTTTGGCAGAAAGTGCAAGGATGGCGATTTCGACGCCTTGTTGTTGCGTCCCGAAGATGCCGACCGACTTGAATGCTTCGCCAACTATTTGGATGATAGCATTTCTGCTCCCGACAAGCAGACCGATCCTTTTCATTTCACATTCCTCAGCACGGACAATGTGTATGAAGTCTCCTTCGAGACCTTTCAAGACAAGCTCAAAGACGGAAGCATATCGACAGATTCAGAGTTGTCGGTATGTGTGTGGATGAAGCCCGGCAACTTATTCTACAGACTCTACCGCGCCGCCAAGTATCTATCCGGCTATTGCTCCCGTTACGGCGATTTCGACTCTTTTGAGTTTATGCAGAATGATGCATGGAAACTTCATCGTATGGTGAGCGGATTGAGAGCGTGTTAGGATATTTGCGGCAAACAAGGAATCCAATCCAACATATTCAATCTACGGCAGAGCCAATTCTTTAGGGACTCCGCCGTAGAGATTGTCCACATAATGTGGACATTAATGGAGATGTATTTAAAAAAGCCTACACTATTAATATATTATTTTATTCCCAAAAAATCGCTCAAAGGTTTTATCTTTGCCACAAATGTATTGGAATTTTCTTTTAAATTCGGAATTATCTTTATATCTATAGGCTTAGTCCTATCAAAATGCAAAACAATATAATAAGGAGCATGTGTAGGTTTAAATCCATATTTTTCTAATGTCTCCTTTGTCCATATTTGAAAGTGACCCTTAGATTTCAACTTGAATAGTTGACAATTGTCACCCCCTGTATGCAAAAGAACATACTGCATCCTTTCAAAACCGGGAGTAACGCAAAGAGAGCCTTTTGAATCTCCTGCACGAAGATAACAAATGCCTGTTTCTATCATCTTTTCCTTTAATTCTTTTCGACAATGATTTACCATCACCATCACCTCTTCATTATTTTCAGACATCTTATTCTTTATTATATCTGCCATTTTAGAGTCTTCTATTTCTTGTTTTCTACGAATGCCATACATAAGATACTCAAGACTCTGATCGATTCCAATAAATTTCCTATTAAGAAGATTAGCAGCTATGCCTGTTGTGCAACTTCCTGCAAATGGATCAAGAATTGTATCACCTTCATGAGTCGAGGCAAGAATTACTCTATATAGAAGACGTAGAGGTTTTTGTGTCGGGTGTTTTCCACATCTCATTTCCCAAGATGAAAGAAATGGAATGCGCCACACGTCAGACATTCTTGCACCTCCATTCAACTGCTCCATCAATTCGCAATTAAAGAAATGTGGAATCTTCTCATTTTTCCGAGCCCACACTATATATTCTGTTGTGAAATTGAAATAGTTTCTTGATAGAGTTGGTTTTGCATCAGACTTTTGCCAAACGATAATATTAAGTATTTTATATCCAAGCTCTACCATGCATGAGGCAACGGAGAATATATTATGATAGGTTCCGGTCACAAAAATAGTTCCATCATCTTTGAGTACATTACGACAAGCAGATAACCACTTTCTGTTAAAAGCATTTATATTATCTTGGCCTGTAGCTCTATCCCATTCGCCTTTTTCAAAAGACTTCCACGTACCGTTTATACATTTAGAAATGTTCTTAGACAAGAAATAAGGAGGATCTGCAAATATCATATCGACTTTTTTGCCTATATTACCAATAAGCTCCATTGTATCGCCATGAAGCAATACAAACTCCTCATTTTTAGTCTGGTATAAAGGATCCATTTTTATACAAAATTCAATTCCAACTGAAGTTCTCTTTTCTTAGACTTATCACATTTACTTGTTTGAGCAGGCTCATGTAAATCAAAATTGAAAACAAGAGCCTCTATCATTGCATGACGGTTCTCTATATGTCCACCTCCATGATAGAAATGTTCTTGAGTCTCAACATTAAAATTATTCCAAAATCGATCCATCATTTCATTTTCTCTAAATTCATTATGATGCCATGTTGACAAGATGAAATGAGCAGGTGTTTTTAAAAGAGCATTATATAACTCTTCTTCATTTTCCTCTGTCCATCCATTATAATAATCAACATATCTTCCGAAATACGGAGGATCGCAATAAATCAAATCACCTGCCTGGGCATGATTTATAGTATCAATGAAATTTTGATTATGAAATTCCCAAGGAAAGGCATGTATTACCTTCTGAGCAGCTGCTACTTGATTGCAAATTTTTGTAACGTAAGCAGGGGCAAATCTTCCTGGTTTTTTGCAAAATGGAATATTCCACTGACCACGCCTATTAAAGCGCATCATGCCATTGAAACCTGCACGAGACAGAAAAATAAAATCAAACGAACTATGCTCTGAATTAAAACGATCTTTGACCGTACGGTAATAAGCATAACCATCCTCATCAGCTGCTGCCAACAAAGCTCCTTCATGTTCCAAATATTTACGCATATTCTGAGGCGTTATTTCTCCATTTAGAACATCATTATAGAAGTTGATAATATGTGGGTTGCTATCCGCTACATATCTTTTGCCACCAACTGGAGCATTGAGTCCAACAACACCTGTTCCAAAGAAAGGTTCTATCCAATTGGTATTAACCAAGTCTAAACCAGACTGTATAATCAAGTTGTTTATCCAAGGAACAAGCTTTGTCTTAATTCCCTGTGATTTTATAGGAGGTACTATTACTGCCATAGTTTATAGCTTTGATAATTTTTGAGCTTGAGATTTTAAATATTCTTTGTAAGTTTCCAAATTGTTATAATGTGGCGTGCCTATTCCTGCTGTTCTGGCATCAACCTTGTTGAAATAGCCTTGCCAATAATCGTCAAAAACATCTTCTCCCAAATTGGCAAATGGTCCTTGTCCTTCTATAAGTTCTTGGATGTTGGTTATACCACCTATATTACGAGTGTTTCCACTACCTGGATTATCTTTGGCAATCTTCCATTTAGGCTGAACAAAGAAAACGAACTTTTCTATTACAGAGTGTATCGCAGATATTTCATCAACAGAAAAGACATGTTTCTCATTAGCGCCAATCACACTCTGCTTATAGAGCATTCCTAACACTATATGTGAACTGTATGAATTATAAGTATAATCCATATTCTTTATTGTATCTCTATCTCTGAAATACCCCCAATATGAGCCAAGGGTTAATCCGTTTACTGATTCACCATCGTAATAACTTGATTTGAAATCAACAGCAAACAAATGCCCTTCGTTGTCTTTAAATGTCAAGTCCGGATAGAAATTCTGCTTTGAAGGCAATTCTAATATCAGGCCATTATCTCGTGCAAATTTATCCAATTTAGGGATAAGCAAAATCTCAATTATCTTTGACACTACTTTAGTATCATTTGTTATAGTATAAACATTTTTATCTATATCAATAAAACCCTTGACAATCCAATCCTGGCTGTCGGTTTCAAGATAATCCTTATAACTCTTAACCTCTTCTGTTAAGAGCTCGAGAAATTCTTCTTTTGTCATAACTTAATTTTATCATGATAGTATTTCCATTCAAATAAAGCCAACAACTCTCAATATGTCTTAAGAGTCATTCGTGTGCAAATATATCAAAACTTTATGAGAAAAACGATTATTGCTGAAGGTTTCTTTTAAGGATTCATCAATTTTGACTTCTGTCATATTCCTACAAATAGCATTAACAATATTTAGCGCGAAAAATTTTTCGCATTTTATTTGCTTATCATATCGGCTGAATAAAATAAAACTGCTAACTTTGTAGATAATACAAGGTATAGCGAACACCCTTAAAATTCTTCTAATAAGGTATCCTAATTCTATTAAGTTACGAGATAGGAACAAACTTTAAATAAAAAAATTAATCATGAAACAAAAGAAATTTGTTTTCTTCAGGTATTCTTTCAACGAAGACCCTGATTCAACAGAAGACAATCGAGTAGACAAAAACTACATTCAAAGTCTCTTTGGCGATATTTTCATTGCTGGAGAGAAATTGACTATATACATGAAGAAAGGTAAGAATGAGGTTACTTTGCGAAATGATGTCATTACCAAATGCGACGACATCATAGTGTATCGACTCAACGACGACAAGGACGTTAAGATAACCTTGCCTACGGGTACTGCTACCAACAATATTGACGACTATGCGGACAGAACGGAACCTTCATACCCGTTTTGTCATATAATATTTCACAATCAGCCTGGTGTGAAATACGTGACTATTGAGAAGAACTATGCAGCCTTCAGTGGCAACTTGAACCGGATAACTAAGATTCTTACCGTCAACTTCAACCGCATGCTCAAACAATATGGTTACACAATTCAGTTTGAAGCCATTTATATGCAAGCGTTGGCATGGGATGTAGTGAAAAGGCGTTGCCGGGAAAACGATGATTACGTAACCCAAATTACCCTGAATGCAAAACGTGACAAAGAGAATGAGACTTTTGCCGACTTTTCGCGCAACGACAACATTAACGGATTGATACAAGAGGCTGAAGATAACGAAGCAAAGGAATTTTTCTACGGAAGCAAATTCGCCAAGGGCACAAATGAGCAGAGTATAAAAAACTCTATCGACACGATGTTTCACATAAACCAATTCGTAAACAAAAATCAATGCGAATTGAAGGTAAAACTAAACAAAAGCGGAGTGATATGCATAAACGACGAAGTAGTACCCATGTATTTCTTACCACATATGGCTATAGAGCGTTTTCAGCTAAGAACCTCCGTATCCACTAATGAGAATGACTACGAGCTACTGAAATGGCTAAATGACTGCATTAAAGACATAAAGAAAACAGAAGATGAAACAACGCCTCCAGCAAAACTCGGTTGACCTTATACATGACTCTCTAAAAAATAATATTGTTCTGAGGATTGTAGACACCAGTTGCAAACAATTCGAGAGCCGTATGAATGTCATGCGGTTCTCTACAACTGAGATTTACATAGAAGTCGTATCGCTTTTAGATGAAATCAGAAGACAGTCTACAGATTTTGATTTTCCGAATGCCTACGACTGTATTTTATGCCGATTGCGCAACTATGATGACAGTCTTGAGAATGTTGATGCGAGGTTGGCTGCATCCGTAATTATTGTTTTTACGGCTTATATCATCTTTATCTGCATAAGTGTGAATGAACATTATAAATATTGGGCTCTTGACTTACTGAAGACTGTTCCTAAAGAGGCTGACTATAAGAATATGCTAAAACTGATTGCTTCACGACTATCTTCCAGACAGCAAGACGAACTAAGAGACTGTATGTGTAATTATATCAAGCAGCCTGACAAGTGGCTGTCCAAGCAAGTTGAGGACATCATACGCTATAATGGCATGGAGGAAAAACTTATATACGCCCTTATGCAGCATTTCTATAGCGACAACCAACTTGCCAACGTTATTTCCTACATCAAAGAGATAAAGGAGGCCAAGGGCAATCCTGCTGTTTCAAGAATTACGGTTCAGTATATAAAGGACAAGAAAATATCCAACTTCGATAATTCGCACAAGAGCCCTCTTTGGAAAATTCTTCATGATCATGGTTTATACAAAGCCAAAGTTGATAATTGGAATAAAGCCATAAATGTATAGGCTGTATAGATGTTTTTCTTCTGATTCATTGATATTATCTGTTTATTCCTTATAAATTCCTCGTAAATTCGTCAGGAATCCTTGTCCGCAAGGAATTTCTGACGTTTTTTTGTGCCCTATCGTCAATTATAGCTTTATCCGGGCTATTTTGTTGGTAAAAAAAGCGATAATTCCTCGACCAATTCCTTATCAATTCCTTTTGATTCCTTCCCATTCCTTGAACGAAGGAAATA
The DNA here is from genome assembly GCA_934230685.1 of uncultured Prevotella sp. GTDB lineage: Bacteria > Bacteroidota > Bacteroidia > Bacteroidales > Bacteroidaceae > Prevotella. Next base: position 12,717 of record CAKQFF010000040.1, read on the forward strand.
TTTAAATAAACTCTCAAACAGCTGTTTGTTTCCATAACTTTGCAGCAGAAATTTCGACATCGG
>CAKQFF010000041.1 GCA_934230685.1 uncultured Prevotella sp.
ATAGCAAAGCCCTGGCTTGTGAAAGTCAGGGCTTTGTGATTTTTTTAGAATAAGGGAGTTTTGACACACCCTCCTGTGGAGAGTTGCCCCTTCGGGGCGCGCTGTCTACAGATAAACACCGATATTAATAACTCCAAATATCGGATGAGCCATAATTATTTCCCTCGGCAGGGAGTAAAAAAGAATACTTTAAGGACGTGGAATGACAAAATGACCACATAGCTAAATTTTTCTTTTTCTTTTTAAACCTTTTTTGCTGCTTCGCGTCTATTTTATCGAACGGCTCTGAAAAAAGTCAGAGTAACAGAACCGTGAGTCATAAAAAATATAATTAACCATAACAAAAAAGATGAAGCAGATTTTTTCCACTCTTCTGTTCCTTGTTGTGTCGATGGTTGCCTTTGCACAGAATAATGTGACTGGCACTATCGTCGACCGCGACACAAAGGAACCAATGGAGCAGACAGCTGTGCAACTGTTGCGCACAGACAGTTCCTATGTTGCAGGAACTGTGAGCGACGCCAATGGCGCATTCCGCCTGCAAGTGGCCAAGCATGGCAAGTACATTGTAAAGATTTCGAATGTGGGCTACAAGACCATGTTCCGCAACGTAAACGTGAATGCCGACAAGGATGTAGACCTTGGCAACATACAGTTTGCAGCGTCAGCCATATCGCTCAAAGGCACTACCGTGACAGCCCAGGCAGCCAAGGTGGTGTTGAAGAAGGACACCTTTGTATATAATGCAACGGCATTTCGCACACCCGAAGGCTCTACCATCGAGGAACTTGTGAAGCGTTTGCCTGGCGCACAGGTGGACGATGACGGCAAGATTACCGTGAATGGCAAGGAGGTGAAGAAAATCAAGGTCGACGGCAAGGAGTTTATGGTTGGCGACACAAAGACAGCCATGAAGAATCTTCCCACCAACATCGTAAACCAGATTAAGGCTTACGACGAGAAGAGCGACCTTGCCAAGGTTACTGGCATTGATGACGGCAACGAGCAGACCGTGCTCGACTTCGGACTGAAGAAGGGCATGAACCGTGGTGTCTTTGCCAATGCCGACCTTTCGGCCGGTACAAAGGACCGTTATTCGGAGCGACTCATGGGAGCTATGTTCAACTCAAAGTTGAGAGTGATGGGCTTTGGCTCCTTCAACAATACCAACGACATGGGATTTCATGGTGGCAGAGGAGGTTCGTTCGGTCGCGGTAGCAATGGTCTTAATGCTGCAAAGATGCTGGGAGCCAACTTCAACTACGACAATGGCAGCACATTCTCATGGGATGGTTCGGTGCGCTGGAACCATAGAGACGGCGACGCACTCACAAAGTCGTCATCCGAGAACTTCGTAAGCTCGTCGTCGTCGTTCAGCAATTCTGTCAAGCAGAACTTTAGCCGCAGCGACTCGTGGAACGCTCAGATGCGATTTGAATGGAAGCCCGACACCATGACCAACATAATGTTCCGTCCGAACATGAGCATTTCAAAGTCCGACGGAAGCAATTCTTCCACCTCGGCACAATACAATGACGATCCCTACAACTACGTGAGCGATCCGCTCTCGGCAGATGCCATAAAGCAGATGGCTAAGGAGGGAAAGATGGTGAACACGTCAAAGAACAGTTCAATAAGCTATTCCGACTCAAAGACGTTTGGAGGTATGTTGCAGCTCAACCGCAAGCTCAACTCCAAGGGACGCAACGTGACATTGCGCGGCGACTTCAGCTATACCGATGGCACAAGCAAGTCGCTGTCTGCCAACAACGTGCATCTGTATCAGATACTCGATCACTTTGGCAACGACTCCACTTATCAGACCAACCGCTACAACCTCACACCGACAAAGAACTACAACTACTCGGTGCAGACGACATATAGCGAGCCTCTGTGGCGAGGCACATTCTTGCAGCTGAGCTATAAGTTCAACTACTCTTACTCAAAGAGCGACCGTGCCACCTACGACTTCTCCAACCTTGGCGAGGATTTATTCTCAGGATTGTCGCCACAGTATCGTCGTTGGGACGACTGGCTCATGCGTCTCGACCGTCCATATACCGATTATGAGGACAAGTCATTGTCGCGCTACTCGGAGTATCGCAACTACACCCACGACATCGACCTCATGATGCGTATGCTTCGCGAGAAATACCAACTCAACTTTGGCGTAAAGTTTCAGCCTCAGACATCGAAGTTCATTCAGGACTACCAGGGTGTCTACACCGACACTGTGCGCAATGTAGTGAACATCACACCTACGCTCGACTTCCGCTACAGATTCTCCAACGTTAGCCGACTGCGCATAAACTATCGAGGCACAACATCGCAGCCATCGATGACCGACCTTCTCGACATCACCGACGACAGCGATCCGCTCAACATCACAAAGGGTAACCCGGGATTGAAACCGTCGTTCACCAACAACTTCCGCGCTGAATACAACAACTATATAGAGAAGCGACAGATGGCGATAATGGCGAGCGTGAACTATTCGAACACGCGCAACAGCATAGGCTACAAGGTGACCTATGACGAGCAGACCGGTGGACGAACCACACGACCGGAGAATATCAACGGCAACTGGAACGCTGGCGGTATGTTTATATTCAATATGGCCATCGACACAACGGGCTATTGGAATGTGAACACCTTCACCAACCTCGACTATCAGAACCGTGTGGGCTATCTCTCGCTCAACCGCAATGCCGACTCACAGCGTAATGTGACGAAGTCGACTACCATTGGCGAGCGTCTCGCAATGAGCTACCGCAACTCATGGCTTGAGGTGGAACTTGACGGTTCGCTCAACTATATGCACACCCGCAACAACCTGCAGCCGGTTTCCAACCTCGACACATGGCAGTATGCTTATGGTGGAACAATCAACATCACGGCTCCTTGGGGCACAAGTATTTCCACAGACTTGCACCAGAATTCGCGCCGTGGCTATTCGGACAACTCGATGAACACCAACGAGCTGATATGGAACGCGCAGGTGGCGCAGAGCTTCTTGCGTGGCCGTGCGCTCACGGTGTCGCTCCAGTTCAACGACATCCTCGCCAACCAGAGCAACTTCTCGCGCACAGTGTCGGCAATGAGCCGCAGCGATGTGCAGTATAACTCAATCAACAGTTACGCCATGCTCCACGTCATCTATCGCTTCAACCTGTTTGGAGGCAAGATGGCACGTCGTGGTAATGGCGGACCTGGCGAAGGTCCAGGACGTCCAGGAGGACGTAACGGTTTCGGTGGCATGCGTCCGCCAATGGGAAATCCGATGGGTGGAGGCGGTCATCGTCCGCCGATGTTCTAAAGCAAAAAAGGAATAAGCCCCCAAAGGCTTATTCCTTTTTTGCTTTTTTGTATAGTCTTTATTTTGTTTTCCAAATCTTGTCGCCCTTTATCTCAAGGTTCATCGGGATGTTGTCGGTGAAGAGTTGTCCCGTGCCCAAGCCTTGCGGCATTCTTATGTCCGGACCGTAGATGTCGGCTGCCAGCTGAGCCACAGCATTCAGTCCCACGTTGCTCTCCAGCGCACTTGTTATCCATGAGCCTATTCCGCGGGCGTTGGCAAGGTCGATCCATTCGCGCGTGCCGTGCATTCCGCCATGCAATGATGGCTTGAGGATGATGTATTGAGGGCGTATGCGGTCGAGCAGGTCCTGCTTCATCTGCGTCATGTTCACGCCAATCAGTTCCTCGTCAAGCGCGATGGGTATGGGCGATGAGGCGCATAGCTCAGCCATGCGGGCCCATTGGTGCTGGCGTATGGGCTGCTCAATGGAGTGGATGTCATATTTGGCGAGTTGCTCCAAGCGTTTAGGGGCATCCTCGAAGGAGAATCCACCGTTGGCATCCACACGCAGTTCAATCTGGTCTTTGCTGAAAGTGTTGCGTATGTGTCTCACCAGTTCGAGCTCGCGGTTGAAGTCGATGGCTCCGATTTTTAGTTTCACGCAATGGAATCCAGCCTTCATCTTCTCCTCAAGCCGGGCGAGCATCTCGTCGAAGTTGCCCATCCATACGAGTCCGTTGATGCAGATGCCCTCCTCGCCACGGGTGAAAGGCGTGTCGAAGAGATTGCCGTTGCCTCCACGCTCAAGGTCGAGCAGAGCCGTCTCTATACCGAAAAGGATGGAAGGGTAGGGGCGGAGCATGTCGTAGTTGACGTTGCCCGTAAGCTCAATCATCCGGCACAGCTGTGCGAGAGTAGTGGCGTATTCAGGGCGTGCGTCGCAGCTGAGGTCGGGCAATGGAGCGCATTCGCCCACGCCCTTCACTCCAGGTTTGTCGTCGCTTGAGGCTTCGATAAACCACGACTGACGTGTGGTGTAGACTCCTCGCGACGTGCCTGCCGGCTGCTTGAAATGTAGGGTGCGGGGTATGATAGAGAATTTGTATTTCATAGATATGTCAGCTTAAACCTCGTCTTCATCGTCGTCGCTTGTGGTGTCGAGCTTGGTGTCGGTAGAGATAGACACGCCTCCCACGCGCGAAATCTTCACGACAAGAGGCACATAGTTGTCGCTCATCTTGTCGGGCGATCCCACTGATGCGGCGAAATAGATGTTGTCGCCGTCGACATGGTCGAACACTAAGCCGAGCATAGCACCCTTTTTATATTCCTCTCCTACGTATTCGGCAAAGTTGCTCTTGGCGAAAGTGCGCTTGAAGAACTCCGTGCCGTCGCTGCGAAGAATGGTCAGCGTGATGCGGTTGTCGTAGTATTTGTTGCCACTCTCGTCCACGGTTAATGGAAGCGAAGTGTCAGCCTTGCGCTCGATGTTGACGCTATAATTACTGCCGAGCCACTCTACCGAGCGGTTCTGGTTGTAGTCGCCCATGTTCTGTGTAGGCTTTGGTGTGGCCTTCACGGGTTTCTTGGCGATTATGTCGTTGCTCTTAGGCTTGCTTGTGCATGCTACGAATGCAGCGATGGCAACACAGAAAGCCGAGGCAACAATTGTTCGTGTAGTGCTTCTGTTGGTTTTCATGGGGCACAAAGTTAATGCAAATAGTAGACAATACAAAATGAAATCATTGTTTTTTATTGCCTACTCGCTGTCTGCCTTTTATATTTATTGCAGAAAGTGTTGTGGGGCAATGTAAATTATGTAACTTTGCAATATAAAAACGGATAAATATGAAAAACAGAATTATTAATATGGTTGCGGTTGTGCTGCTGATGTTTGCCTTTGTTTCGTGTGGTGAAAGGCAGCAGCCCAAGGCAGAAGTGGAGCAACCCAAGATAGACACCATACCCACGCTCGTCATGCAGGCGCAGCGTTGCTCAAAGCTCTACACCACCGAGTATCACATCCACAAGGTGATAACCCACGACGACCAGCTTGCCATGAAAGGCAAGTTGCTTGGTCATGACTATAATGTGCTGTTGCCATTGGGCAGCCGCAAGATAGCCATACCGGTGGATGCCACGGTGAAGGCATATGTCGACTTTGCCGATTTCTCGGAGAAGAATGTGCGCCGCGACACTACTCACATAGAGATAATATTGCCAGATCCGCATATAGTGCTCTCGGCCACGCGCATAAACCATGATGACATAAAGGAATATGTGGCCCTTACCCGCAGGAATTTCACCGACGAGGAACTGTCGTCGTATGAGAAGCAGGGCCGTCAGGCAATAATAGCCGACATAGCAAAGACCGACATCTTGGAGTCGGCACGCATAGGAGCCGCCAACGTGCTCGTGCCAATGTTGCAGCAGTTGGGCTACCGTGCCGAGAACATCACTATCTCGTTCCGCCACGACCTTAAGCGTGGCGACATGTCGAAGCTTATCGACAAAACAACAGTAGAGAAGAAAAAATAAAAGTAGTGGATTATGAAACAGAACAATAATTCTCCACGTCGCAACATCTTTCTCATGCCGTTGCGCATGCTCATAATGAAGATATTGCTTGTCGTGGTGCTTGTGGTTGTGGTGGTGCTTGTGGCACATCACTATATAAATAAGGTGTCGTCGACATCCACCATGACCGAAGTGGTGAAGGACGAAAAGATAGACATTACGCCATCGCAGATACGCTCGATAGAGCAGATAGGCGAGTGGTCGTTTCTTGAAATCAACGACGAGGAACTGATAGACACCGTGCGCCATGGCTTCTTCTCGGACGACGAACTCGTGCGTATCTATTACGGCACGCTGCGTCTGGGCATAAATCTCAAGGAAGCTCATGAAGGTTGGCTCGCCATGCAGGGCGACACGCTGTGCGCTATATTGCCTCCAGTGCGTCTGCTCGACAACAACTTTATTGATGAGGCCCGCACACGCTCGTTTATAGAGACGGGCAAATGGACCCATCAAGACCGCAAAGCCATGTACAACCGTGCGGTGCAACGCATGCGCCGACGCTGCTTGACAAAGAAAAACTATCAGGCAGCGCATGACAATGCCCGTGTGCAGTTTGAGCAAATGCTGCGTTCGATGGGCTATGACAAGGTGAAAGTGGAATAGGGGTAGAGGTGGCATGATGCCGTGGCACTACAATTAGTTCAACTGTAGTGCCATGTCATACGCCTTCGCCATGCGCCGCATATTGAGCAAAGCATAGCGCATGCGTCCGAGTGCTGTGTTTATGCTAACGTTGGTAGTATCGGCAATCTCCTTAAACGACAATTGCTGATAGAAGCGCATATACACCACCTCGCGTTGCGACGGGGGCAATGTGTCGAGCAGACGGCGCACATCCTTCAGCACCTGCTGGTTGACATATTGGCTCTCGATGCTGCTCACGTGCAGATCGCTGTCGGCAATATTTGAAAGGTTATTGTCGTTGGCTGTATCCACGATGTTTTGCGAGTTAAGGTCGCGATACCAGTCCATTATCACGTTATGTGCAATGCGCATAATCCATGCTCCGAACTTTCCGCTCACAGTATAGCGTCCCTCCTGAAGGCGTGTGATCACCTTCACGAAGGTCTCTTGGAACAGATCCTCGGCAGTATCGCGGTCGTGAACCACGAACAGTATGTATGAGAAGAGTTTCGACTGGTTGCGAAGCAGCAATAGGTCGAAAGCACGGTTGTTGCCATCGGCATATGATAAGGCCAACTCTTCGTCGGTCATATCTTCCATCTTTTTCATTTTCTTAATTTTTTTGTATGAAGTAAAAGTGCTTCGATAGGCAAACCTCGTTTTATGATTAATAAATAAAATATGTTGTCTTGTTTAATATAACGTCACAAAGGTAAAATAATTTAACGAAACCGCCAAAAGATTTTTGCCGTTTTTTCTGTTTGGCCATTAAATGCACACCTGTAAGGTGATTATAATAATAATGTATAGGGATAAGCGCAAAAAAAAGAGGTTGGTGCAGGATGCTACCAACCTCATAAAGTCGATTTCGTTAAAAAAAATATCGAAATCTTTAAAATGATACCGCAAATATATAGCTTTCTTCCGAACAAAGCAAATATTTTAAGCTAAAAAGCTGATATTTTAACAAATTAAGCTAATTTTGTATGCAATTAAGGATTTAAACAACATAACAGCAATGGGTAGAAACAAATATTCGAATGGTGAGGTTAACGCCATCGCCAAACTTCTTAGGCTGAAAAACTCAGCCAATCGTGCCAAACAAAAAGAGATACGCCATAAGTTGCGTGTTGACTTTGAATTCAACATCTCCGACTTTAACGAGCCGGGACGTGCCTTTGGTGAGCAGGAACTTTATGATGCCATACATCGTGGTGCCATACAGATACTCGACGACCAGACAATAGCCTCGATGAAGGCCAAGCGCGAGCGAGACAGATTGCGCGATGAGGCGGCACGCCAGCAGGAAGCTGTTGAGGCTGGCGAGCAGACCGACTGGAAAGAAGCCATGAAGCAATGGGAAGACTGGGAGGCTCAGGAAATGTCGAAGCTTGATAAATCGTAATCAGAAGTTAAAGGAGTTAAGAAGTTCTTGCAAGCAAGCGGCAAGAACTCCTTAGCGACCGTAGGGCGCGAAAACTCCTTAACTTCTTAACTTCTTTCGCTTGTGAAACTTAAATTCAATTATTGTAAGAACCATATTTTTTGCCTTATTACTGACAGATATCATTAGTTTTCCTTTGTTTTGTGTAATTCTTAAAACCTTTGATAATCAGTGTTTTGTACGAATAATGAACATTTATATATTTTATTGTAATATGTTTTTTTAGCTTGATATAGATTAATTTTCTAACTTTGCAGCCGTGTTCGAGACAGCACATTTCTGTGTTTGAGACAACACATTTCAAATTTAACTATACAAATCATTATTAACTAAAACATTAAAACTATTATGATTAAAAATTTACGTTTTGCACTTGCATTTGCATTTATGGCTATTTGTGGTTCGGTTGCTGCTCAGAAGGTTGTGGCTGATGATCCAGTTGAAGTAGAATTCAAGACATTGTATAGCGCTCTTGCAGAAGAAGGTAAGACCGTTGTTTATCTTGAGAAGAACCCTGCCCAGATAGAGGATGCAGCTACAATAACTTTCGCTAAGGGTGGTGCCAAGAGTGCTCCTAACTATAATATCAAGAACGTATATATCCAGTTGTTCGGTGGAAGCCTTGCTACAGCAGAGGAAACCGAGGGCAACACAATGACCTATAAGTCAGAGAAGTTTATCAAGCAGATAAATCTTGTTTCTACAAAGGCAAATCCTTGGGCAGAGGTTAAGTGCAATGTAGGTCAGCTCGTTAAGAACGAAAAGAATCCAAGAAACCTTGTATGGTCGAACAAGGACGCTGATGGCAAGCGTATCGATGTAAACGAGGTAGTGTTCACAGTTTGCTCTTCTGACGTTACACCTGAGGGTGAGGCACAGTCTCCAAGCGATAAGGATCATGTACGCTATACCAAGACAAAGGTTATTACATATTCTTTGGTTGATGACGAAACAGGCATCAACAACATCACAGCTGCCAATGCACAGAACGGTGCTCGCTACAACATGGCAGGACAGCGTGTAGGCAACGATTTCAAGGGTCTTGTTGTTGAGAACGGCCAGAAGAAGATCGTTAAGTAATAAGAATACATGTAATAGTATTTGGGGATAAATTTAAGATTCTTCATAAAATTTTAAAGGGTTTGTCGAGGCAGCGGTCTTGGCAAACCCTTTTCTTCGTTATAGCACAGTCGTCACAAAGAATTAACCAAATTTTAAAGCACTTCCACTTTGTAGGTATATAATTATTGTATAACTTTGCATTGTGTTGATAAAAACACTCTAACGTAATAACAACTATAACTCTTAAAACAAAACTATTATGATTAAAAATTTACGCTTTACATTGATGGCTGTGTTGATGCTCATTTGCGGAGCCGTTTCTGCACAGACCGTTGTAACATTCACTGCCGGAACAGATACTTCTGATGGCGCAACTCTGACAAAGGATGGTGTGACTCTTAGCTTGGATAAGGGAACATCTAATCTGTTAGGCAAGCTTAGTGAACAACAGTACAGAATCTTTAAGGACAATGTACTTACTGTATCTTCAACAGCAGGTGAAATCACAAAGATTGTGTTCAACTGTACAGCCAACAACACTACAAAGTATGGTCCTGGCTGTTTTGCAGCTCAGGAAGGTTATACTTATGAGGGCAAGGTAGGCACATGGAAAGGTTCTGCCACTTCTGTTGACTTTACTGCTGCTTCAGCTCAGGTTCGCGCCACATCTATCGAGGTGACTTTGGGCTCAAAGACTGGCAACACAAAGAAGGCTGCCGAGCTTGCTTTCTCTGAGGAGAAGGTAAACCACGAGATTGGCACAGAGTTCACAGCTCCTACCTTTACAAAGGCTACAACTGCTGCTGTTAAGTTTGCTTCTGACAATGAGGCTGTTGCCACAGTAAACGCAGAGGGCGTGATTGCTCTTGGTAGCGAGGAGGGCAAGGCTGTCATCACAGCTGAGTCTGCCGAGAACGATGAGTATGAGGCTGGCAAGGCTACATGCACCGTTTACGTATGGCACTACAATGTCTACAAGAAGGCTACAGAGATTGAGTCGGGCAAGCAGTATCTCATCGTTGCACAGCGCGACGACAAGACCTATTATGCTATGCCTCGCAAGAAAGGTGACAAGTATGGTTATCTCTCGACATCCTTCGTGGAGGGTTATACCGACGAGCTTAAGATACAGTCTTCTTACGACGACAGCTTCACATTCGAGGTATTCGAGGACGGCTATTCTATTAAGGATTGCTACGGACGCTACCTCTACATGGAGGGCAAATATGAAAGCTTCCAGCTTGGCGAAGAGGCCCAGTCTTGGATTGTGGAGCCAGCCGATAACGGCACATTCTCTTTCACCAACAATGGCAAGTTCATCCAGTTTGGCGATGGCACTTACACTTCGTTCGGCGCTTATGAGACAAAGAAAGACAATACCGTTCTGCCAATGCTCTATAAGTTTGATGACAAAGCTACTGGCATCAGCGGCATCAACGCTACTACAACAGTCAAGAGCGACGCTATCTACAACATTGCTGGCCAGCGCGTAGGCAAGGGCTATAAGGGTCTTGTGATCGTGAACGGCAAGAAGATGATGATGAAGTAATGCTTCTACATATAAAGAAGCTATATAATTATACGTGATAAGTAATCGTCCCCCAACTGAGCGACATTAAGTCATTCAGTTGGGGGACGCTCGTTTTTTGTCTGATTAAATATAGTATTCAGCACTGTCTACCAGTCCTGCTCTTAGTGCAATCTTTGTTGCCTCATGCGCATTGTTCACTCCGAGCTTACGGAATATGTTCTTGCGATGAGTGTTTACGGTGTGAAACGAAGAGAAGCGTCGCTCTGCAATCTCTTTTGTTGTGAGACCGAGAGCGATAAGCTTCAGTATTTCCGTTTCTGTCTTTGTAAGGTTGCCCAACGCCGCCGATTGCTCGTCGTTGGTAGGAGGATTGAGCAGCATTTCTGCTATTCGCTGGCAAATATAACGTTGGTGGCGCACGGCATAGACCATTGACTCGCGTATCTCATGCAGAGGCGAGTCCTTCATCACAATGCCGAATTGCCGGTTTACAGCCACCGTCTGGTTGATGAAATCATAGCTTAGTTCGTCGCTGAACAAAATCCATAGCGACTGCCGGAATCGTTGCGCGATGATCTGCAGCTCGTTGGCATCGTTGATGTCGATGAGCGTATAGTCGAGAAAAACCGTTGCATTGGGATTTTTGGTCAGTGCTTCTATGAGCGCAGCCTTATCCTCAGTGCAGCAATATTCAAGTCCTTTGTCAATCTGTTCGGCCAAGTATGTCAGCCCAACGCGTGTTATATCCTGTTTGTCGGCTATGATTATCATGTTGTATGTGTGTTTAAATGGTAGCGATATATTTCTGCATCAGTCTTTTCACCGCTGGTGTGCGGAGGATGCATCCCTCAAGCACAGCTATGCCCACTATGGTGGTAAGGATGCCGAGCATAACATCTATGATGTAGTGGTGGGTTGTGTAGACGGCTGTCCACCAAATGCCCATGCAGATGAAGGCGAATATGGCGATTGTGGCTTTCGACTCGCGGCTCCACACAGCGTAGATTGTAGCCACAAGCATGTAGGCAGCGTGGAGCGAGGGTACGGCAGCAAACACATTGGCGTTCTTGCCGTAGATGGAGTGGAAGATGTTCAATCCCGTAAGGGCGTCGAAGCGTCCAAGGCCTGCCACATTGCCTGGAGTGTTGAGCACAGGGGTGAATCCGTAGTTGAGAGCATACCATGGTGGGGCGGCAGGATGGATGTAGTAGCCCACGAAGCCCACGAGGTTGACAAAAAGAAATGCAAAGGAGAACCGCAGATACATTTCGCGTTTGCCCTTGAAATAAAGATATATGGCGAAAGCCAACGGCACCGGCACCCAGCACAGATAGAAGATGCCCGCCATGAAGTCGGCCACGCTGCAGTTGTGCATGCTGAACCATTCGCCAGGAATTATCTTGGTTCCCTCAGCCGTAGCAATGCCGAAGAACGAGCGTTCTGCCTCATAGAGCGGTTGCACATCGATGGGGTTCACCTTGTAGTTGGGGTAGAAGCGCATCGAGTCGTAGCACACCGCGAATAGAAGCCACGGCAGCAAGGCGAGTGCAATCTTGCGAGTGGGGCGCACAGCAAGCAGCACAAGCCAGAATATGATGATGTAGATGAATATAGGAGCGAGTTTTATATTTCGTCTGGATCACCG
>CAKQFF010000042.1 GCA_934230685.1 uncultured Prevotella sp.
GGTCGCACCGTAATGGTGGAATACGACGAAAAGCAAGTCGCACCTGCCGACATGAAGCAGGTTATCGACTCTGCCGGCTATGAGCTTATAGTCGACGAGGACACACGTGTTGACACACTTGAAAAGAACAGCTACCGGTTGTTGTTGAAGCGAATGTCGCTGTCGTGGCTCTTCTCTTTGCTCACGATGTCGGTGTCGATGGGGTGGATAGCTGTGGGAGGTCGTGATGCGGCCAATCAGACAATGCTCATCATTTCGCTGGTCAACATGATCTATTGCGGCCGACAGTTCTATGTGAACGCATGGCGACAGCTTATGCACCGTTCTGCCAACATGGACACACTTGTTGCCATGTCCACGATGATATCATTTCTCTTCAGCGTGTTCAACACCTTTTGGGGCGACAGTTTTTGGGGAAAGCGCGGCATAGAGTGGCACACCTACTACGATGCCTCGGTTATGATCATCACCTTTGTGCTTACAGGTCGCTCGCTTGAGGAGCGTGCCAAGAAGTCTACGGCTTCTGCCATACGCTCGCTAATGGGGCTTGTGCCCAAGCAAGCCCATGTTGTAAGTTTTAATAGCGTGAACGATGTACCCATAGCAGCGGTGGGCGTGGGCGACATTGTCGAGGTGCGCAGAGGCGAGAAGGTGCCAGTCGACGGCACCGTAAGCGAGGGTGAGGGCTATGTCGACGAGTCGATGATTTCGGGTGAGCCAGTGCCTGTGGCCAAGCATAAGGGCCACCGTTTGCTTGCTGGCACAGTTGTGAGCGAGGGTGTTTTGCGTTTCCGTGCCGAGCAGGTAGGGCGCAAGACAATGCTTTCCAATATCATACGCACGGTTCAAGAGGCTCAAAGCTCCAAGGCACCCGTGCAGAGTGTTGTCGACAAGATGGCGCTTGTGTTTGTGCCATGTGTGTTGGGCATTTCTCTGCTCACGTTTATCGTGTGGTTTATGGTTGGAGGCGACTCCATGCTGCCCCAGGCTCTGCTCTCGGCTGTATCGGTGCTTGTGATAGCCTGTCCGTGTGCCATGGGCTTGGCTACTCCTACTGCCCTCATGGTTGGCATAGGCAAGGCGGCTCAGAAAGGCATACTTGTGAAGGACGCTACCGCCGTTGAGCAGCTGTGCAAGGTGGATGCTCTCGTTATCGACAAGACTGGCACACTCACCATACCCAATAAGGATGTGGATTTCAAGTCGTCGGAGAGTATTGCGCTTGAGGATCGCGAACAGTTGAAGCCTCATGCTGTCGAAGCCATCAGCCTATTGCGCCAACGAGGCATAGAGGTGTGGATGATGAGTGGCGACAAGGAGGAGGCAGCCGCTTACTGGGCTAAGAAGGCAGGCATTAGCAACTGGAAGAGCTGTTGCTTGCCACAGGACAAGGAGAATATTGTGCGCCAGCTGCAGTCGCAAGGCAGAAAGGTTACGATGGTAGGCGATGGCATCAACGATTCGCAGGCGCTTGCCATAGCCGACGTAAGTATAGCAATGGGGCGTGGCACCGATGTTGCGATGGATGTGGCACAAGTGACACTTATGGGTGACGACTTGCGTCGCATAGCCGATGCCTGCATGTTGTCGCGCCATACAGTAGGCATGATTCGCCAAAATCTTTTCTGGGCATTTGTGTATAATATAATATGTATACCGTTGGCAGCAGGATTGCCACGCGCCTTTGGCTTTGACTTCCAGATAACGCCAATGTGGGCAAGTGCGCTCATGGCCATGTCGAGTGTGAGCGTTGTGACGAATAGTCTGAGGCTCAAGTTGCTCAAGTAGGCATGCAGTAATATCTTATTTTGGGGCGTACATCAACTGTTCTACACCCGTCTGTCAGCTGATGTACGCCCGTTTTTCATTTGGTGGACGGGTGTCTTTCAGCTGATAGACGAACATGGTAGTTGGATGACAGAAAAAAGTATATTAATATAAAAGGCAATTTATATCAATATAAATGCCAGTTTATATTAATATAAACTCGGGTTTATATCAATATAAATTCAGAAGTATTATAAGTTGCTAACCTGTGAAAAAATTATTAAAAATTATATTATTATTAGCTATAATTATTCAACATTAATTAGTAACTTTGCATCTTTGGCGTACCCCATTATACTATAATGAGAAATAAGAGTAATAAATTGAATGAAAGTAAGTGGCTGCCATTGTGTTCAGGCCTGCTTATTCTTCCCATGGTGGCGCAAGCTCAAGTTGGCGACACCATAGTTTTAAATCGCACTATCGACGAGATTGTTGTTCAGACAGCCTACGGCTCGGCAAGAAAGTCCACACTTACCGGTGCCATCAGTCAAGTAGAGAGCAAGGACATTGCTAAACGTCCAGTGTCAAGCGTTACTTCAGCGTTGGAAGGTGTTGTTCCAGGCGTTCAAGTAAGCAGCACTTATGGTCAGCCGGGTGAAATACCTTTGGTGAACATTCGCGGTATAGGAACCGTGAATGGAACCATCGTACCATTATACGTGCTCGACGGAGTGCCTTTCTCGGGCAATATAACCGATCTTAATCCCAACGACATCGAGAGTATAACCGTGCTTAAGGACGCAGCATCGTGTGCCCTTTATGGCAACCGTGCCTCCAACGGAGTGATACTTATCACCACAAAGCATGGCAAGGGGGGACGTGTGAGCGTGGATTTCAGCGCCAAGTTTGGCTCTTATTCTCAAGGTATGAAAGACTACAAGCGACTCGGAGTGCGACAGTTTATGAATGCCAGTTGGCTCGACTATCGCAACTCCCTCGCCACAGGCACCAATGCCATGAGCATTGCCGACGCGTCAAAATACGCTTCTGAGAACATTATCGGCTCATACCTGAAGCTAAATATCTTCAACAAGGCAGACAATCAGCTCTTCGACAACGACGGCTTGCTCGTTGGCGACGCTAATGTGCTGTCTGGCTATGCCGAAGACCTTGACTGGCTCGACCAGGCCACGCGCAACGGATTCCGCCAGGAATACAATATCAGTGCAAGCCAAAGCTCCGAGCGCAGCGATGGCTATTATTCGGCTGCCTATCTCAAGGAGGAAGGCTACGTGAAGAATTCAGGATTCGAGCGTCTCAACGGACGTGCTGTGCAGAATTTCCGCCCTACCAACTGGCTTAAGACAAGCTTCACGGTTATGGGCTCTCACCAGAAGCAGAACGTCACATTAGGCAGGACTCAGAACGGTTATGGCAATGTGTTCTTCTACAGTCGCTATATGGCTCCTATATATCCCGTGCATCTTCATGCCACCGACGGTAGCTACTTGCTCGATGCTATGGGCAACCGCCAGTACGACACTGGCTTTGACGGCGACCGTGTTACGCGCGACCAATACGCCGGACGCCATCTTATTTGGGAGAATGAGCTTAACCGCAACTTTATCGACCGCGACGTAATGCGTGGCTCTGCTTATGCTACTGTTCGTTTCCTTGATGGTTTCTCGTTCACGGTGAATGCCGACGGAAGCATCAACGACCAGAAGAATACCGTTTACTATAACGCCAAGATTGGCGAGGGTTCAGGCTCAAATGGCATCATACAGCAAACAAACTACAAGTCGAAGACTTACACCTTGCAGGAGCAACTCGCGTGGAGCCACAGTTTTGGCGGCCACGACATCAATGTGCTCATTGGTCATGAGAACTACGACTATTCATACGACTATCGATTGAACGAGAAGACCAACCAGACTTTCGAGGGCAACCTGGCATTGTCTAACTTCTCTACAACTGGCAGCATCACGGGCAACACGGTGAAATACCGCACCGAAAGCTACCTCGGACGTGTGCGCTACAACTACCTCGACCGTTATAATGTTGAGGCTTCGTATCGTCGCGACGGCACATCACGCTTCTCCAAGGACAGCCGATGGGGCAACTTTGGCAGCGTTGGAGCCAACTGGATTGTGTCGAAAGAGGCATTCATGCAGAATGTAGACTGGGTTGACTTCCTTAAGCTTCGCGCCGACTACGGTCTGGTGGGTAATGACGCTGCGGCTGGCTACTATGCCTACATGTCGCTCTACAAGCTTTACGGCAGAGCCGATGAGCCGTCCTACTGGATAGGTCAGCTTGGCAACAACAACCTGAAGTGGGAGACAAGCCAATCATTTGGCATAGCTGCTGAGGCTCGTATGTTCAACCGCTGGAACCTGAGTGTGGAATATTTCGACAAGCGCACTAAGGACCTTCTGTTCAATGTATACTTGCCCTTGTCGGCAGGAAGTACAAGCGGATTTTCACAGGGCAAGCCCATCGAGCCAAGCATACTCAATAATATAGGCACAATGTCCAACCGCGGCATCGAGATAAATACAGATGTGGATATCTTCAAAAGCGGCGACTGGACTGTGAATTTCAGTGCCAACGCCACTTTCTGCAAGAACAAGGTGTTGAAACTGCCAGAACAGAACAAGGAAGGCATTTTGGTGCCTGCCACTCCAACAAGTCCGCTGCCCTACAAGATAGAGGAGGGACGCAGCATGTACAACTTCTACACCTACACCTTTGCTGGTGTCGACCAGCTCACAGGCAACTCGCTCTATAAGGCCAACCTCGACGACTACTACGTTAAGGGTGCCGACGGCAACATAGTAGCCGGCAATGCCGAGGGAGCCGACATGACAGCCATGGTGACAGAGATTGGTGGCAAATATTATGTCAACAACACTACCTATGCCATGAAGGAATATCATGGCTCAGCCTTGCCTAAGGTGTATGGCAGTTTCAGTCCGACAGTAAGCTACAAGTCGCTCACAGTCTCGGCTCTGTTTACATTCTCGCTCGGCGGAAAAGTCTACGACAATGTCTACCGCACACTTATGTCCACCACAGGCACACCAACCAACCTGCACAAGGACATACTGAAGTCATGGACTTCTGCTCCAGAGGGAATGACAGCCGAGTCGGCCGACCGACTCGACCCTAACGGCATACCGCAGATCAACAACAAGCTCTCGCAGTATAACAATGCCGAGTCGTCGCGTTGGCTAGTGAGTGCCAGCTATCTGGTGCTGAAGAATCTTTATGCCAGCTATTCATTGCCAACGGCATGGACACGCACCGTGGGATTGCAGAATGTGCGACTCAACCTCTCATGCGAGAATCTCTTCACCCTCACCAAGCGACAGGGCATGAATCCGCAGCAGAGTTTCTCGGGAGCACAGCTCAACTATCTTGTCACTCCGAGAATCGTCACTGTGGGTGTGGATGTAAAGTTCTAATGTGGCAATAATAAACAGATATCAAAATGAAGAAATTAATATATAGTATGGTTGCGCTTTGTCTTGGCGCATCATTGACATCATGCAGCAGCGATTATCTCGACCTCTATCCCGACAATTCAACAGGACCTAACGTGATATTCGCTACCACAGAGAATGCACAGCTTGCGGTGAACGGCATGACGCGACTCATGAGCCAGCAGTATCAGGGTTTCAACCAGTGGTTCAACGGTGAGGGCACCATAAAGACTCTTTATGGCAACTTCACCGGCAACGACTACCATCGCCTCTACAACAATTCGGGTATGGCTGCCATTGCCAATGGTTCCAACTCGCAGAACTCATCGTCGATATACGACTATTATCCGTGGTTCTACTACTATCAGCTTATCAGCAACGCCAACTCCATAATAATGCACATTGATGGGGCGCAAGGCACAGAGCAGGACCGCGCTTTTGTCAAGGCAGAGGCCCTTACATTCCGTGCCTACAGCTACTCACAATTGCTGCAGATCTACGGCAAACGATGGATGGACAGCAACAACGGTGCTACGCGTGGTGTTGTGCTGCGTCTCGACGAGTCGAAAGGCAACATGCCTTTGTCTACTCTCGCCGACTGCTACAATCAGATCTATAAGGATCTCGACGAGGCTGTGCGACTCTTTACCCTTTCTGGCAAGAAACGTCCTTCGGGCAATAATCATCTGCCCAATCTCAATGCGGCTTACGCTGTATATGCTCGTGCCGCCATCAATCGCGAGGACTGGGCGACAGCAGCCAAATATGCAGCCTTGGCCCGCCAGGGCTATCCGCTCATGACCAATGATGAATATAAGGCAGGTTTCAACACTCCCAACAGCGAGTGGATATGGAGCGTTTACAGTTCAGAACAGGAGAGTCTGTACTTCTATCAGTATTTCGCCTACGAAGGCTCCAATTCAAGTTCGTCTACTTGGTCGAAACGTCCGGCTGCCATAAGCAAGGAACTCTACGACCGGATTCCGTCTACCGACCTTCGCCGCGACCTTTTCCTCGACCCCAAGACAGATGCCTATAATGCTGCGTCGAGTGCTGCCGGTGCTGAGCTTACATCACGTGCCCGCAATGAATATGGCGACCGCCTATACGAGAAGTCGTCGATATTCGCCTATATGCAGCTTAAGCAGATGACTAAGGTGCAGCCTGGAGTGGGCGAGATGAATCTTTTCCGCTCGGCTGAGATGTATTTGATTGAGGCTGAGGCTGACTGCCACTTGAACAAGGACGCTGAAGCACGCAGTCTGCTCATAGAACTTAACAATGCGTCAGGCAGAAATCCTGAATACACATGCAACAAGTCGGGCAACGAACTGCTTGAGGAGGTGCGCCTTTACACCCGTATCGAACTATGGGGCGAGGGCCGCGACTGGTTCAACTATAAGCGTTGGGGACTGCCCATTGTGCGTCATTCTTCAGCTCAGGGAGGAAGTTTCCTTCAGGTGTTTGCCGGAACAATCGCTCCTGATGCCAACAATGGTTGGACATGGGTGATACCAAGCAAGGAAATAGACTATAACTCGTATGTGCTCGGAAATGAGTAATTAAAAAAATAGGAAGGTGTGTCAGAATTCCAATTGGTTAATTCTGGCACACCTTCAAGCTTTATGGGGCGTTTCTTATGGCATCCATCTATTCTCCACCGACACTTGTATACTCATGTTTTTATTGAAGTTATAGCGGACGGTAGCTCCTATGCGGTCGCCCATGTTCATGAGGTCGTAGGTAGAGTAGGCAGGCATACCGAAGAAGTTGCGGCTGAAACCGCCAAAGCCTCCCATGCCCGGTCCGTAGTATCCACCGTAATATCCGTCGTACATGCTGTAGCGCAGTCGGTTGCCAATGTTATTGGTTATGGATTTCTGTCCATAAACGTAGGCTTCCCAATGCTCGTTGAATCGATAGCCAAGCACAGCCAACAGTCCTGCGTCGCGCCAGTTGTCGCCAGCATAGTTGATATTGTTCATATATCCACCTACGGCAATCGACAGTTTGTCGTTGATAGGCGTAGCATACATCATGGCTATATTCTGCTGAAATCCAGCTCCACTGCGCGCTCCTTTGCCAAACTGTGCAAACACAGATGCTCCTATCTGCACGTTGAGTCCCTTGTGCAGTCCCCAGTCATACCATCCTCCGAAGTTCAGCGGATAGTGTCCAATAGTTTCTGGTTGCCCATACATGTTCATCTTTGGCAGATGCAGAGAGTCTTGTTTCTCCACATTTTCTTCCATCTCTTTCTGTTCGGCTTTAGCTTGCTCAGCGGCAGCTTCCTCGCGCCATTTGCGTGAGCGTCCGCCAAAACGTGTAGGCATTATGCGCTGAAGGGCAGACTCGTCGAAATGGGGTTCGCCCAATCTCTTGCTGTTGTCGTCCTGTGCGGCAGCTGGTATGGCAAAAGCCATGAATGCTATAAAAATCAGTTTCCTAATAATTGTCATATTTTATATGCCTCCTTTTTTATTCATTACTTTTTATTATGTTCCAAAGTTATATATTTCTTTCCTTGTATGCAAGAATTTTTTTTTTCTTTTATGTGTTGCTGCTGATTTGCAACAAAAATTTGCATTGTCGCGTGTTGATTGCTGTAGATTAATTGTAACAATGCATAATTTAGGCTATGCATTATATGCAGGATAGGAAAGGGGCTTCGTTTTGGCGCAATCTTCCAATATTCCAGTTCTTCCAATTAAAAAATGAATGGTATGTTTTGCGGTGTTTTCTTCTTTTGTCTTTATAACTTATTGATTATTAATTAATAATATATAGATATATATAAGAAGCAAGGAAGTTTATACCCTCTTAAAATTAATTGGAAGAACTGGAAGTGGAAGATTTTGTAAGTGTAATTTTTACTAAAGTTCTTAAAATCAATGGTTTAGGACGGTAGAGGTTTGCGGGAATGTTAGAAAGTACTGCCAAATAAGTGAAAAACAGCCAGAAAAATGCCAATATCAAGCGTTTATATAGCAGGAAATAGTGATTTTGCTCTCCCTATTGGCGTAAAAAGCGTGTGGAGATTAGTGTGGAAACGTCAAGGAAATGTGTTGGCTATGGTGGAAAACATCTGTATGGAAGCTATAATTTTACTCTCTCGGCAGGAAAAAATATTTCTCTCGGCAGGCAGTAAAAAGGGTCTATACGCCAATTGTTATCGTGGTATATAAACCTTTGTCGTTTCATGAGAAATACGCTATGAGTTTTCGAAAAAAGTTGTATCTTTGCATCAGCATATCTAAAAGACAGATGGTTATGAAGTACTTAGACCCTAAGGCAGACCTTACGTTCAAGAAGATTTTCGGCAATCATCCCAAAAGACTGATCAGCCTTCTGAACGCACTCCTGCCACTTAGCGAAGAGGAGCAGATACACGAAATCAAGTATCTGCCAACAGAGCTTGTGCCCCAGCTCGAAGGGGGCAAGAATACCATTGTGGATGTACTCTGCACAGATTCAAGAGGCAGAAAGTTCTGCGTGGAAATGCAGATGGAATGGTCTGACGCTTTCCAGCAGCGAGTATTGTTCAATGACCCGGAGATTGGAAAAGCCGTAGAGGAACTGGAGATTTCCGGCTTTACAGATGCCGAGCTCCGTGCCTACGACAAATTCTGGGATTCCGTAAGTGTTGAAAGAACTCTCCTGGATGACAGATACCAGAAAGGCAGAGAAGAAGGCAAACATGAGGCCAACACAGAAACAGCACAACGTTTGCTGGCAATGGGACTTTCTGCCGAACAGGTTGCCAAAGCTACCCAGCTGCCTTTGGAAATCATTAAGAATCTGAGCAATTCATAAAAATAGCGAATGTAGCTGTATTTATCTCTTGGTGAACCATATACCGTTTGGGGATTATAGCGCTACCCACCAACAAAAAACAAACCTATGACCAGAGCTTCCGCTCTGACATAGGCTTGTCCTTATTTTACACTAACTTCATTCTTGCTCGTCCCAGTCGTCCTCGTAGCAGGGAGCACCGAATCGACCGGGTTGGTTCACAGGTTCAGTCGAGACACCTATCGAAGAACCACTCAGCAGCGGCTGCTCCATTTCGATGACAAACGATAGGGGCTTTTCATACTTTTTTCTTTTCTCTTTCATATTATATCACTATTTAACGATTACTTTACGTCCATTCTTGATATACACACCCTTAGGCAGACCCTCGGTAGTGTTGCCTACCAATACACCCTGCAGGTTGTAGACTTTGCCCGATGCGTTGGCTGCATCGCCTACGATATTCGTGACACCGGTAGCTTCGCCCTCACCGATTACGCAGAACTTAACTTTGTTGGCACCACCACTGGTAGGCACGATATAGTCTTTGGCATTCTTATCCCAAATGGTCATGTAGTATCTGAGCGGCGGGATATAGGCTCCTGTGTTTTTATTATACACAAAGTTGTTCGTTTCAGAATCGAGGTAATATCCATTCTCGACTGCGGTGTAGGTATTTTCCATCACAGGATAGAAGGTATAGATTTCATCGATAGTAGCAGTGTACTGTGGTTCTCCTGCATTGCTCTTATAGGTAACCGCACCTACATTGAGCGAATGGCTGCCAGCAGTCTTAGCCTTAATCATATAGGGGGAATAAGCACTAATCTTGTCGTTGGCTGCTACTGTCTTGAAAAGCACTACGGGTGCATTGTTTTCAGCGATAACTGCATAGAGCTTGGCAAACTCAAAGTCATTCAGCATCTCAGCGGTCAGCGTGAAGTCGAAGGGCACAAATAATGCGTTCCATCCCGTGTTGCTGAAGGTCCTGGTCAGCGTGGTGGTCACGTTAGCCACCTCGGTCTTTGCCACCATTATCTTGTTGACCTTGTCCATATTTATATCCACGGTTCCGCCTTCAGCTACATTGTCATAGGCCTTGTCATAGGCTACCATTACGCTAAGGTCACCTACCTTGCTGATGCCATAAGTGCCGTCAGCATTGGGCGTAGCGGTGAATCCAGCTGCACAGAACTTAGACACATCGCTGCTGAACGTACCGCCCGAGATGGCAATAGAAAACGTCTTGCCTTCAGTGGGCTGGGCATCAATCAGCGTAGCATCGTCTTCAGCCGTTATGGTGCCGCCATTGATGGTAGCCGTCACGTCGCCATAAAGCCCGCTGAAGTTGAGGGCCGCATTGTGCATGTTGCCTGTACCGTCGCCCCATGAGCCTGTGTCACCACCGCCCTTGCTGGTAAGAACGCCACCGTTTATTTCGAGTTCACCACGTTTCATGCAGATGGCGCCGCCGCCACCATATATTGTTGCACCTTTATTGACCGTAAGCTTTCCAGACTGCGGATGATAGATAGCATAATCCATCGGACAGATGAGTGTGCCGCCATTAATGGTGATGGTAGTATTATCATTTGAGTCACCAAAACCTGTGATGGCAGAATATCCTCCCTCAATAGTACCACCATTGATGGTGATATTGCAGTTTCCAAATGAGCCTATAGCAAACTGACCGTTATCAACAGAATTAGGAAGAACGGTGTTGATATGGCCGCTCTCCATAACAAACTCACCATTGCCATCTACATATATCAATGCCTTGTCAACACCACTCTTATATGGGTCTTCCGAATATATCTTACCCGTGCTGTTTTCCTTAGAGTCTTTAAGGGTAAGTTTGCCTAATACCAAAATGTTTTTGGTATCAGCGTTCGAGCCCTTGATAGAATGTCCGTTCATATCGAGAACAATGTCTTGACCTGCCTTAACAGTGAGTTTATTGCCCGAAGTCATGTCAACATCATTAATAACCGTAACCGTCTGGCCAGCAGTAGCGGCATCTACAGCGTCTTGCAACGTGGCATACTCGGTCGAACCAATTTTCGCCACATTCTGTGCCATACTCATCGTCGCGCTACTTACTGCCATCAACAGCAGGGCGAGAAATTTGTGTAATGAAAAGTTTCTCATGTGCTTATTTGTTTTGTGTTTTGGAATGTCCCCTCTGCATCCCGATTTGACATAGGTATGGATAGTTGGTGTTAGCAAGCGAGGTCACTGAAGACCGAAGGAGATGATGAATGCCCATCCCCCATTGACCTTTATTCATACACATCTCTCTTTCCTCAGGTCTTGGGTTAAGGTAGGAAGTCGCTGGGGCTGAGCACCATACCGACTTAGTAATCTGCGCTTGTTGTAAACGCGATAGATGGCGTTGTTACGACTGCAAATATAATAGAAAATACTATTCGTTGAAGCGTTTTACCCCCCCCATTCACCTTATTTAACTATACAGCCATAAGTTTAATCTTTGTTAGTACGGAAAAAGCACCAATTGGCGTAACAAAAGGAAGAGAAAGCCCCATCCTAACCATCCCCAAGGGGAAGGAGTAGACCCCAACAGCCTCAAACACAGCGAGAATGGGCTCCCGCCCCTTGGGGAGGGGCTTCCGCAAGCAGCAACTCTGTAGGATGATTTTTTTTGATCTATCTGGATATTTTTTGAGCATATAGACCCTTGTCGTTTCATAAGAAATACGCTATGATTTTTTTTAAAAACAAAATACAGCCAACTGACGAAATACCGAAAAAAGTTGTATCTTTGCATCAGCATATCTAAAAGACAGATGACTATGAAGTACTTAGACCCTAAGGCAGACCTCACGTTCAAGAAGATATTCGGCAATCATCCTAAAAGACTGATCAGTCTTCTGAACGCACTCCTGCCACTCAGCGAAG
>CAKQFF010000043.1 GCA_934230685.1 uncultured Prevotella sp.
CAAGCTGTCTCAAACAGAGCGTCAAGTAAACGCCTTAATTATGTCGTGCCTCTACCCACCCTTTCTCCTTTGTTTAGTGGTATAAATACCAATAAAAAGGCTCGGCGTGAACTGAGGCATGGACAAATTAAAACTAAGTGCTCGAAAGCACGAAGCCAATTTATCCACGCCAAAATTAATATATTTTTTGCAAACAAAAGAAAGGAAACGAAAGAAAATGTACAAACTGTGTACAAAAGCATTTTCTTATAGCTTTGAAGCAACAAAAAAGTCCTATAAGCCTTTGCCATTTCAACAAAAACGTGTAACTTCACAATCGATAATATATTATCAATAAGTTATCGTTTATGACAAAAACAAATAAGATATAGGCAATATTGGACAACTATCTACACGACAATCCGGACGAGATAGCCAAGGAGATAGCTGCCGAATTCCGCCGTCGTATTATCCTAAAACTCGAAGTCGTCCACAGCATAAAGAGGGACATTCGTAACCCAGTCTTCCTGCTTGAAATCGTTCATCGAAATGCGATATGCTTTCTTCGATTTGTTGTCGCAGACAAACTGACGCAGACTTTTAGCCTTGACATTAGTCTCTGCTTTCACCTCTAACGGTACAATCTCGTCCTCGTCATCTTGCAGCAAGAAATCAATCTCCTGAGTGCTGTTTGGCTTGGCGTAATAGTATGGTTCGAATCTAAGAATGAGTTGCTGCAAAACATATTGCTCTGTCAACGCCCCCTTAAACTCTGTGAAGATACTATTGCCTGCCACAATTGTAGAAGCCTTGAGATTAGACATGGCACCTAAAAGTCCTACATCCAAAACGAAAATCTTGAAAGATGCTCTGTCTTCATAACTAACAAGTGGCAGCCTTGGAGCTTTCACATTGCACACCTTATATATAAGTCCTGCATCTTGCAACCATTGCAAAGCAATTTCATACTCTCTGGCTCTGGCACCCTCGCGTACCACTCCATATATAAATTTTTTATTCTCCTTGCTTAATTGTGCAGGCAACGATTTCCACAAGTCAGTAATGCGAGGCACTATCTCGAATGGAGCATGCTTCGACATGTCTCTTTGATAACTATTCAGTATTCCCTTTTGTATTGACCTTACATCTTTCCAGTCACGATTCTGGCTAAAACTCAATACTGCTTCAGGCATACCTCCAACATAATAATAATACCTCAGGTATTCCTGAAGCTTTGGAGCAAACATAGTTATCATATTCCAATCTTTCGTTTGCAGCAGTTGCGCCAGATTCTTCTCACCCATAGCCATCACAAACTCAATGAAGTTCATTGGAAATAAGGAGAGGAAATCCACCTTACCTACAGGGAAAGACTCACCCTGATGCAACTCTATTCCTAAGAGTGAACCAGCCGCAATAACGTGATAGCCAGGTGCATTCTCGGCAAAATATTTAAGAGAAGTAATGGCATGGGGTGCCGCCTGTATCTCATCAAGGAATATCAACGTCTCGCCCTCTGTACATGTTACATTTGTTGCTGCTCCTATAGCCATAAGTATACGAGCAATGTTAAAATCCTGTTCAAAGAGATTTTGCAAAATCTTCATCTCTTCAAAGTTCACATACGCCAACTGCTTATAGTTTTGACGAGCAAACTCCTTGACAAGCCAAGTCTTACCAACCTGCCTTGCACCCTCTACAATTAGAGGTTTACGATATGCTTTGGCTTTCCATTTCAGAAGCTCACTTATAGCTAATCTTTCCATAATAAATCTTTTAAATTCACAAAAAATGAGGGAATATCCCGCCCCTCACACACATTTTAAGGGGGAATAACGATGCAAAGTTACATATTTTAAGAGGGAATAGCAAGTCTGTCACTCACATTTTAAGGGGAAATCATCCATCTTTTTTATTCTTTTTAAGGCTTTAGTATGCATTTCCCTCAACATAAAATCATTAAAGCATTATTATCTTCAAAGAAAAGTTGTAACTTTGCCAGATGTAAACGACAATTAAAAAGAGTCGTATCATGGCATGATATGGTCGTTTCAAGCCATAATACGGTCGTTTCAAGGCATGATACGATTATTTCAAATAGAACTACTATGGCAGAATACATAAAAAGAGAGTTGCCAGATATGAATGGCAACGGTGAGAGAAAGGCATACTATCAGGTGCGTTCCTACAGCAACCTCAGTTCGGAAGACTTTGTGAAGAAGCTATGTTACCCTGGTTCGGGTTTGAACAAGGGTGATGTGGCCAAAGTGTTATGCCGTATGGTTGACGAAATGAAGAGATGGCTTGCTGAAGGACATACGGTGACAATAGACGATTTAGGTACGTTCAGCCTGTCTATAGGAGTGATGGACGATAATGAGGTGGAGGACTTCGAAGGCAACGGCAAGAAAGTAAACACAAAGCGTATCGGCGTTCGTGGAGTTAACTTCCGCCCCAACAAGATGCTCATAAGAGATGTAGGACGTATGTGCAAGCTACACAAAGGTTATGAGTCTCCCAACAACCGTTCTCCATACACACGCGAGGAGCGATTGAAAATGGCGCAGGACTATATTGCCGAACACCACTTCATGCGAGTGTGCGATTACGAGGAAATGACCTTTCTTCCACATTCCACAGCTGCCAATGAATTAAGGGATTTCTGTGTTCAACCGACGGGAATAACCTCAGAGGGAAGAGGAAATATAAAGGTGTATGTGAAACGGAGGTGAAATACGGCATATTACATTTTGTATATACAAGAAAAGGCTGACAGAAGTGACCTGCTATTGCAGCACTTCTGTCAGCCGACTGATGACTATTACTGTTTTTTATCACACGTCTCTCCTTGTGTAAACCTATAGAATATATCACCAAGAGTATAAGTAAAATCCGACAGTAGCAACATCTCGTTATCTTTTGCCGAATAGACTATGTAGCTCCCGTCTTTATACTCACCCGTGGTGTCGTTCATGATAATCATAAGTTTTTCCTGAATCATATTTGCCAGATGAACCTTATTACTATCTGCTACCTCTGTTGCCACTTCACAACCATCATTGCTACATGAGGTGAAACCAATAGTCAGAATGCTTGCTGCAAGCATACCGAACAAAATGCTTTTAATCCTTTTCATAATCGTTGCATTTTAAACATTGTTTGGCACCATTGCCTATGCAATATTACAACAACCATCCCATATCTTCAACAACAATCTCTGTGAAGCCGCCAAATTGAGGGGTGAATTTGCACTCTACCATAAAAAACTACCTGTCCAACCATTGCTTTAGTTTGCAAGTGCGTTCCTTGCTGACTTCTATGCATAGGTCGGGGTAGCAATTCATTTGCAATATCGTCTTACCCTTAAACCATTTCTTGATAAGTCTTACATATTTGATGTGTACGATATATTGCCGGTTGGCACGAAAGAAAAGTGAAGGGTCGAGTTGACTACAGAGTTCATCAAGAGTGTGACCGACGGCTACAGAATGCCCATCGGTGAGATACAGACGGGTTATGTCGTTTTCTGTCTTGATGTGAGAGATCCGTTCTATGCCTATCACTTCGCTATAGTCGGCATGAGACACAAGGAAACGCTGGCGATAAATGTCAGCTCCTTGCTGCATAGACCTAAGCAGTTGCGTGAAACTATCATGAGGAGTACTGCATCTGCGAAACTTAACCAATGCTCGCTCCACATCCTCCTTTTGTATTGGTTTGAGCAGATAGGCAATACCATTGTAGTCGAAGGCACGGATGGCATATTCGTCATAAGCGGTAGTGAACACCACGCTAATGTTGCCTACCACATCGGCCAAAGCATCAAACACCAATCCGTCGCCAAGACGAATGTCGGCAAAGATGAGATTGCAGTCGTTGTGGGAAAGCAGATAATTACGCGCTTCGGATATAGTGGCAAGCTGTTGGCTGACGATAATTTGCGGGTCTATATCGGTCAATATGCTTCGAAGTTCAATGTAATTGAGAGTTTCGTCTTCTATAATAGCTATTTTCATGTGTATTTATTTTTTGTTGAATAAACGGGAAACAGATGCAATAGTATTTGTCGTTGTCTGATTTTTCCAAGTTTGCCACTCCAAACAGTTTCAGTTGTTCTTGCAGGTTGCTAAGACCCGTACCGGAATGTGGTTCTGTACCAGAAAGCGGACTCCGATTATTGCAAACGCTCACCCTTCCATTATTAACGGATATCGTGACTGTAAGAGGAGAAGCGGCAGTCATGGCATTGTGTTTCACAGCATTCTCAACGAGATGCTGAACGCTTATTGGCGGGACATATGCCTGTTGTGGAATCTGTCTGTCGTCGGGTAGGTTGATTCTCACACTCTTGCCATGTCGTATACTGAGCAGTTTGGCGTATTCCCTCACCAATTGCATTTCCTCAGCCAGCGGAATAAGCTCCTTTTTCATGCCATTAAGTATGTGACGATACATCAGGGCAAGAGCAGCCACGAATTCCTTGGCCGCCTTGGCATCGGTGGTTATCAGAGCGGAAAGAGCACTAAGGTTGTTGAAGAAGAAATGTGGATTTACCTGCAATTGAAGATTGTGCAGCCTGGCATTAGCCATTACGCGTTCGGCTTCGGCAACCTTGTTCTCCAAAACACCACGCTCGTGCTCCATCTCCATTTTCTTTTGCCAAAACAATGAGTTCATTTTCACGGATGACACCAAAGTGGCAAGAATGCCAAATATAAATATATCCAAGAAGTAATCCACGAAGTTGGATTCGCCGAAAAGCCTTTGACACAACTCGCTCAAGCCCCATGCCGTGAGCATGTCGAGTATAAATAGTATTAATGTGGGCACTATTATCCATCTCTGCAGGAGGGTGTAGCCGGTAATAAGACGCATCATCACCCTACTGTAAATGATGGAAAAACATGTGAGCAACAGACACACCAATACATCTATCCCCGTCTTGACGAGAAAGCCATCGAAATCCGTAAAGATAAGGTCTATGAGACTCTCGTCGGCAAAGCTCCAATAAAGGTAGTAAAGCACGAGACAAACCACCGTCATCAATGCCAACTCCTGGATCCGTTGTTTCATAAGCAAGATTATTTAGTGTACGTTGAAATAATAATTGCTGCAAATTTAAATTCTGTAGTTGTACAACTGTATAGGCTATAGTTGTACAACTATAGAATTATCAAACCTATCTTTGAAGTACAGAAGAATTTATGATAATATCAAGCATTTTTTGCTGATGAACCTTCATATCTTCAGCATTCCACTCCATACCGCGCTCACGATTCAATTCACCATTCAACATAGCTATATTATTGTCATTACATTTCTGCATCATAATTTGGAATTTCAAAGACGCGACACTGACAGGATTGGACTTTCCATCACAATAATGATCGAGCTTCGTCTTGGGGTCCCAATTAGAGCCAGAGCTATTGGATTCAGCACCAATCATCGCAAAATTGCCAAAGCAATTAATCTCTTCTTCACTGAGAGGATTGTTGGCACCTGCTTTAGCTTGAGGATAATAATGTTCCAATGACTTACGGGTACGCGAGAAATAGAAACTACTGAAAGTATCCAATTCGAAATCGGAACAACCAAGCAGCTCAAAGAAGTCATTTCTTTCCTCAGAACCCTTTTTGGAATTGCGACCACGCAATATATCAGCATACTTTTTCCATATCATATAGTCTGTATAGTTGAATACAAACAATGGTATATCAGCTCTGCCAGGCTGGTAAATAGACTCAAAAACTGCTTTATAGTCTATTCTACCGCTGTCTATCCCTTTATTATCCAACGCTCCCTTCTCTAACAAAGCCTCATCAAAAGAATTCGGCTTAGGAAGATTCCTCTCGCTAAGTCTTTCTGCATTCAGATAAACATGATAGAAATACATGTCAGCAAGACGCTGCAAGAATCCAAGATACTTATCTTTAGAAGCCATGTAATCATCTAAGAGATACATCATGGTATAGACAAGATAGTTTTTACGTTGTTTAGGCGTAAAAGCAACCTCGAACATTGAGAGCAAATGCACCATCTCTTCCTGCACCTTGTCGTCTGTTGACAAATTCACTGGATAGCCCTTACGATTTTCGAATTTATAATACTGCAACTTCCATGGATTATCACCCGACAACTCTTTATCGGAAAGCGTATGATGAATAACATAGTTGTCAAGTAAATACCTTGCCTTAAGCAAATTGAAAGCAAAATTTCTAACAAAGTTCGGCTTTTGCTCTGGTATCATACCATCCAAAGCATTTTTGAATTCAATCAGCAATTCTTTGTCGTCCAGTTTAAAAGCCTTGTAATCAAATCCTGCTGTTTTCATCATGGTGACTTTCAAGACTATCAACAAGAAATTTGGGAAATCGATGATAGATTGGAATCGGTCATTCTGATCCGCCTTGCTGGATGTATCTGCCTTAGTAACGGGATTACACAAAAGATTCATGATAGTTTCTTTTCCATCCGTTTCATCCTGCTGAGGAATTTCCTCAAAATCCTTTATACAGAAATCCTGCATGTTGCTTCCAAACACAGTTTTGTCGGAGAAAATCTGCTGAATATAGACATTCATTTCGCTGCATGCCTCCCAAACACGGCAAAAGGTTGCCAACTGATGCTTATTCAGATACTGTCCGAGCATGGATTTTACTATCTCATGTTTCTCCAACTGTTCGCCACGAGAGTTCATCACCTCAAAATAATGATTTAGATTCACATCTTTTGGTACATCATAATGTATGAGCTTCACGTGCCGCAGGAAATACTCCTTAAAGTCTTCGCGCTCATTAGACAAGACGATGGCATCCAATGCCTTGTTTGCATATTTATATCCATTTCTGATACCACTATCAGACTCCTCACCCAAAGCCAGACCTTCATCCAGTCGCTTTATTGCAGAAGTAGATGTGCTTCGGGCACTATAAGTTAATCTATTTCGGACTTCCTTTATGCCCAAAGCTTTGATAACAAGGTAAATGGTTGTGAGTCTTTGCTGACCGTCAATCACCTCGTACTCTTTGTCATTACGCTTGTATGTAACCAAAGTACCAATATAATATGGTGCAGTAGGATTCTTCTGCCAAGAATCATACACATCCTTTACCAACGCCGATATCTGATCTTCTTCCCAAGCATAGTTGCGCTGATACACGGGAATCTTATAGGTTACGACATACTGACTATCCAGATAAATATCATGTATGGACATTTCTTCCAATGGTAATTTCTTTTCCATAATCACTTTATGTAAAATTGATTAGACTCGAAATAATGGAGATAGTTTACAAAAACCTCATCACCATCCTTTTTATTTATCCCCGTCTCTTCATTAGCGAGAGATTTCTTCAACCGATTTGACAATTCGTATTGAGATAAAGGAGACAACTTATCCGCCATCATACTTAATAGTGATATTGGAGTATCTGAATCCGTGATAAGTTTGTATATATTAAGCGAATTTACTTTGTCGCTATTTCCAAGCACATAGTTTTGTGCAGATTGCCAACCAAGATTATCGTATTGGGCACGTAGTGAATAAGCCCAAATGAAAGCAAAAGTAACAAACTGCTCAAACAGTTCAACATCTACCTTCGTTGGAAATGTTGCAGGACAGAAGCGGTCAACATACAGCAGTAATGCCGTATCGAAGAGCAGGCGGGTTATCCTGTTTCCAGTTCCGCGATTGAAATAGCAATCCAAAGTCTTTACTATCACATCTCCTTTGATATAGAAACCCTCATACTGACTATTATCCTGAATATCTTTCAGAATCTCATAGTAGTGCTTCGTGTAGTCGAAGAAAGGTTTACCTGCAATAATCGGTGTGTTCAACTGAAAAGCATTGACCTCACGAGTTCCCGAAACGAAAGGCATTGCCGATGAATTGACAAATTCCGCATACGAGTAAGCTCCCTTATAAAACTGCGCATAAGGAGTACGGGCAGTTCTCGTAATCCCTTTGAACTTGAATATATTATGTTCGCTGAGTTTATAAGTCCAGTTACCGTTGATCCATTCCTTGATACGATAAAGATAGTCGCCAAAGAAAACAGCCAAATCGTTCTGAGGAATCTTCTCCCATTCCTCAACTATCTTTTCTGTCTTAGCCTCATCTACACCTGCCATTTCACGCAAATGGTAGGCCTTAAGCAAATCATGAGGGTACAACGCTTTGCCTCTGGCATTCTGCGAGTCAAAGAATTGAAAAGCTTCTGACAAATTATCGGTAATAACAACTATCAGTTCACATTGGTCTTCTATGTACTTACGCAGCTGCTTGATGTTTCTTTCATGATCAATCTTATCATCAACCTCACCTTTCGCACCGACTCTACGCCTAAAAGCATTATAATTATTGGGAATATTACGACGACTATATTCATTATTGAAAACTTGCTGACCGAGAAATTCAATCGTTGCAGTTTCCTTTGTTGCTTCATAAAGAGCATAGAGAAGCAATGAAAAGGTTATTACTCGCTGCTGACCATCCACTATATTATAGCGTTCATCACCATTCTCATCATTGTCTTTATGCAGGATTAATGTACCCACACGATAAACCTCCTTATTCTCGTTTTTTGCCTCAGTAATATCATCAAGCAACTGGATGGCATTTCGCGCAGTCCACTTATATGGACGCTGATATTCGGGAATATTCAATTTGACATTCCCGATAGATTTACAATCTCCATTTCTTGTAATTTTATTATGAAGCAACAAGTCACCTATAGTTGTGATTGATAATATTAAATTATTCATGTCATCATATTTAATCTAAATTATATACATTGATGGATGTTAGCTTACCTCCTCATAATTCAATTTCTTTGATTTTTAAATTGCTGTAAATATAGTCAAAATCCAACTATTCACCAAACTTTTCTATAGAATTTATTCCTATTCATCTTTTTTTCGTCTTTTCTATATATCCATATCCACTTCATATGCCCACCATTATTTTAAAGATAAAGTGATGACTATTATCTCCGACATCGATATCTCCACCTTATTATATATTTATCAGACGCTCATTTTCCATCGCTCTTTGGAGTCAAAAAAGAGTTTAATATGTTTACCATCACCTTTTTAACTAAAGATATTTAAATATTTACATTGATATTTGGCTATAAATAAAGAAATATCTACATTTGCTATATGATTACAGAATATGGTATTGAGGCTAAGTCAAACAATGAGATAATTTCCGAACTTGGCAGTAGGTTTAAGGAATATCGGCTCTTCAGCAACCTCACTCAGAAAGAAGTTGCTGTAAAGTCGGGTGTGAGTATATTTACCATTAGCCAATTTGAGAAAGGCGAAGTTGGCAATATCGGATTTGGCACTATCTTATCATTGCTAAGGAGCATTGGTTTTATTGCCGAGGCTGAGAAGTTGCTGCCACCATTGCCAATGTTGCCTACTCAAATGGTAAAGGCAAAAAATAAAAAAGAAAGGGTAAGACATGAGAGATAATATTGCTCTTTTCTATTAATCCTGATTCTCGTTTCTTCCGCAATCATGAATTGTCTGTTTGCGGTAAGCGCAATAATATAACAAGGAAAGACTTGATTGATTTTGCCAAGACACAGGATATAAAGAACCCTGCCAATATTATCGAACAAACGATAGAGGTTGTCAACAAGTTTAAGGATTATGCCGAACAAGTTGGTATAAGCGAATATTGGACTTCCAGAATATATGATATACTTAACGAAAATAAAGTCTTAAAAAATGATTGAGAAGGAAATGAAACCGTGACAAATTGTCACAGTTTCATTTCATTATATGCAACTCGACGGGGAAAGGGTTTCTACTGTTTCGCCTGCAGATACTCAGCGAATACTCTTGCCGCACTCTCAACCTTAGCGGCACAGGGACGACTCTTATAGTATTCTGCTGTACGTGCAGATGCCACATAGGACGATTGAGCCTTTTCGTGTCCCTTTAGTCCAAGTATCTCAGCACAAATGAGTGAACCGTTCTGCTCTTTCGACTTGGCAAGCAAGTCCTGCACCACCTTATAGCAAGCCGACTTGCCCTCGCGGTCGCTTCCCTCTGTCTGTCCACAGTCGAGACCTACAAGCGTTACTATGCCCGACACAGCTCCACACATCATGCGCATACGGCCTACTCCACCGCCAAAGCCTGCACCTATACGCTTGGCGAGATTGTCATCCAGGCCGTACATATCGGCAAAAGCAGCCACTACAGACTGGCAACAGCCGTAGCCTTGCATGAAGTTGTCGACGGCTCGCTGTACACGGGCTTCGAGAGAGGGGGAAAGGGTTGTATTTGTTGTTTCCATAAATTATATTTTCTTTATCACTTTTGCAGGCACACCACCTACTACAGTATGTGGCTCTACATCTTTAGTAACAACAGCACCTGCTGCCACAACAGCACCATTACCAATGGTTACACCACCAAGAATAGTTGCGTTAGCTCCTATCCAACAACCATCACCTATGATAATCGGACGGGCAAATGTACGCCAACGATATTCGCCTGATGTAGGGTTCCAGTCTTTTGTAAGACGCTCTTCAAGATGTGTAGGGTGAGAGGCTGTATTTATCTGCACACCTGGTGCAATAAGCACATCATTGCCTATCACAATTGAATTGCAGTCTGTAAGTATGCAACGATAGTTTATGCTCACATTATTGCCTATATGAATATTGTCGCCAAATCCAATGATGATTCCATCACCTACAGACACATTAGTACCCACACTACCAAACTGCTCACAAATCATGGCATAGCGTTGTGAACGTTTTGCATAAGACAGAGAGTTGTATTGCTGCATCCAGTCGGTAGCCTGTGATTTGCGGTTGATGAATATAGGACTGTGACAGTCATAGACTTCGCCATCCATACACTTGTCCTGTTCGGTCTTTACGTATGAAGCGTCGCGACATCCTCCCTCTTGGGCTAATATCTCACGCAACTCACGCTCATACTGCACGGCATCCTTAAACCAAATGCCTTGCATGCCATAGGCTCGCGCTGCCTCTATATTCTCTATCTTGTCGTCGGCAAACACGCATTCCTCTGCCTTCAATCCAAGTTTACGGCAAGTAAGCTCATAAATCTCACGCTCTGGCTTCACAACATGCTCCTCTGAAGACACTATTCTGCCGTCGAGCAACTGGAAGATTGGATATTGCTTCATGGTCTCATGCACACGGCTACACCAGTTGGTCAGACCGTAGAGCTTATATCCCTCGGCCTTCAACTTCACGAGCAAGGCACGCATTCTGGGCATTTCGCCAAGCACAAACTCTGTGTAATGGTCGCCAAACTGCTGTATCTCTTCCTTCCATTGTGGCATTGCCTGCTGCATGTCGGCGATTATCTGCTCAAATGTGCGGTCTTCGCGGTCGAGACGCTCGTTCCACTTGTCATCCATCAAATGACGATAGAAATCCTCCGACACCTCATGACTCTCAAAGAATCTATCAATTACAACGAAATAATCGTAGTCGACAAGCACCTTGCCGAAATCAAAAATCAGGTTCTTTATCATATAATCTTATTTACATTTTCTTATCAGCAAACTTACAAATAAAATCCCTAAGAGCCAAATATTTAGGCAAATAAAAATAGGAGACAATGACAATTGCGCCACTGCCTCCTATATAAGGGATTATTCTAAAAAATTAGATTATGCTGTTCTTCTTTGTCCACTCAACAATCTCGGGGATATAACCGAATGCGAGACCAGTGACTGTGTCGGCGCAACCGTAATAAACGGCAATGCGACCTGTCTCTGGGTCGTGAACCTCGGCACATGGGAAGCAAACGTTAGGCACGTCGCCCATGCAC
>CAKQFF010000044.1 GCA_934230685.1 uncultured Prevotella sp.
ATCGTGCGGACATGCGTGTGCGCACGATAAAAATATAAAGAATATACGGAAAGACATTGTCTGCTAATTTAAGGTGTCAAGTAACGGTTCAAAATACCTCCTCGTTTATTGTTTCTGCAGTAGGTATTTGCTCCAACATCATTGTTTTTTGCAAATACAAGGCCGAAATTCAAACTTATTTAGTAACTTTGCATCCGTTAATCAGAAACACGGCCCCGTAGCTTAGCTGAATAGAGCGTCAGATTCCGGTTCTGAAGGTCTTGGGTTTGAATCCCAACGGGGTCACATTCTTTAATTATTAATTGATAATTTATAGTTTATAATTTATTGTTATCAATTTATTTTTGTTCCTCTGTCTTTGTCAAACTGCGTTCCACAAAACGTCGCAACTGGTATATCTTCACCGCATTGAGCACTTCAACAACTCCATACACCATCATTGTCCAGCCGATAACAAACAGCGGAGCTGTAGCTATTGAGCTTGGCGAGATTATGGCAACGAGTCCTATGAGAAGAGTAAGCGCGGGCATAATCCAGAAATAGAAGCCTATGCGGGCTATGCGCGAGACAACGATAAGGTTGAAGAACTGGCTCACGGCACCAAGAATGAGTATGGCGGCAAGCACATACACAAGATAAGTGACAAATACCGTGGGCATTACGGCAAGAATGAGGCCAAGGATAAGGCTTCCAAGACCCACTATAGGAAACACCGGACGTGGAGACGTGAGACGCTTTCCGTCTGTATCATACACCTCAAGGTCGCTGCTCTTGCCGCGCGCCACAAAATAAGTGACGCACGAGAATACGCCCGACACAAAGAACAACACGCCTATGGCAATGGTGATCCATTCTACTGTCTGCTCACGATATTTCACGAGCAATGCTCCTACGGCTATTGCGCTGGCAGCACGAAGAAGCGAACTGAGCAATGTCTTCATATATTTATGATTTTTTTTATTTTGTATCTGTTGTTTAGACGTTAGTTTATACTTTGAAGTTTCAAAGGTAGTGAAAATTACTTATTCCTCCTAATCAATCGCCTTTTTAGTTTCCTTACGAAGTAAAGGTTAAGTAAAAACAGGTCGTATCATGGCATAATATGGTCGTTTCAAGTCATGATACGGTCGTTTCAAGCCATGATACGATCGTTTCAAGCTATCTTTTTATTTACGGACCCACGAGGAAGTTACGAGAAAACAGCGAAGAAAACTTTGGTTTAGGGATTTTCCCCTATGTGTTTAGGGAAAATCCTTTTGTCATGCTATATATTGTCGCTAACTTTGCAATCGTAAAAAAGAAACTAAATTGTTGAACAAATAAAAACCACAGCATTATGAAACGGTTTATATCAATAATGGCTTTGCTGTTCACGCTTACGTTCACGGCAAACGCAATGAGCTACGAGCAGGCTCGCGAGCAAGCTTTGTTCCTCACCGACAAGATGGCTTATGAGCTTAACCTCACCGACGACCAGTATGAGGCTGCTTATGAGATAAACCTCGACTATCTGATGAGTGTCAACACAGTGGACGACCTTTATGGCTCCTACTGGCGCTACCGCAATCTCGACATGAGCTACGTGCTGCTCGACTGGCAGTATCGCGCCTTCTGTGATGCTGCTTACTTCTACCGCCCGCTCTACTTCAGCGGTGGTTATTGGCGCTTTGGAGTATACGCACGCTATCCGCATCGCGACTACTTCTACTTCGATCGTCCTCGCGTATACATAAGCTATTGCGGCGGACACTCTTGGCATAGAAACCACGGACGCTCATGGTATGACGGACGTCATTACGGTCCGCGTCCAGGCAGCAGCCACTTTGGAATGCGTGATGGATTCGACCGTGGCGACTATGGTAAAGGCAATCGCCAGAGCTTCGGCAACCGTCTGCCCGACCAGCAGCGTGGCAATACTTCGTTTGGCAGCCGTGTGAACACTCAGCAAAACAGACAAAACTCTTCGTTTGGCAGTCGTGGAAGCAGCACACGCACTACTGTTCGCCAACCTATCACCAACGAATCTCAGCGCAACTCGTTTGGCACTAACCGTGGTGGCAACTCTTTCGGCAGCAACCGTGGTGGCAACAACAATAGTCCACGCCCAACATTCGGACCATCTGTACAACGCCAGCAGACTACATCATCATTCGGAAGCAACCGAGGAAACAGCTCGTTCGGAAGCAACCGTGGAGGCAATTCGTTTGGTGGAAGCCGTGGAGGAAGCTCATTTGGAAACAGCCGTGGAGGTGGTTCACGAGTTAGTTCTCCATCACGTGGAGGTTCTAATGGCGGAGGTTCCAACAACAGCGGTTCTTCAAAGAGTGGTTTTGGAAGCCGCAGATAACATAAGCAAGATAATGAAAATAGTTATATAATAGAAAGTGTATAATTGCCATATACTAATATATATAAAAGGTTAAATATTTAAAAGTTAAACATCGCTTTAATGAGAGAATTCTGAATCTGAAGACATAGGTAATAGGAATTAAAAAGATTGTTCAAGGAAACTAAAAGTATAACTATTCTTTTATGCGTAGAGTGCGGATTGTAGTCATAAGCGACCACATCCGCACTCTTTCTTTCTTGTATTATTAGAAATTCTCTAAGTATATACTGGTTCTTAGAGTATAAGCTCCCTCATTTCCGCATTCTCCATGCGCGGCACGTCTTGCATTGGCTTGTTGAAGAACACCGACTGAATGACCTTGTTGATGATGCCATGACCCACAGCAGCCACAGTCTTGCCCTCGTAACGGCTGCGCATAAGGTCGATGAATGCCTGGGCACGCTTGCGCATCATATCTGTTGTCTCTATGTCGTCGGTCCATTTAGCGTCTTTCAGGTCGGGGATGAAGCGTCCGGTGAAGCTGCCCCAGTCGCGCTCCCTAAGCAATGGCGTCTGCATGATGGAGTCGAGAGCCTTGGCGCGGTCGCCATCGAAATGGAGAGCGGCTATTTCCACACAAGTGTCTACAGCACGCTTCAAGTCACTCGACACAAAAGCGTCTATATGTTCCTGCTTCAGTCGCATAGCGAGCTCTCGGGCCTGTTCCACACCATTGGGAGTAAGCTTTCCCGGTGTCTGTCCTTGCATAATCTTGTTCACATTGTCCACGGTCTCACCGTGGCGGATAAGAAGAAGTCTTGTTGACATGATGTTGTATATTGGTTTTCCTTGGCTTGCACCATGCAAACCAAGGGCAAAGTTAGCATATTAAAACGAAAAGCACAAATATCGTATGTGAAAATACGCATACACGAAGTCTCTTTCTTTACTCAAATTGTCGTTAAGAGTGTAATTAACATGTCTTTTTGTTAAAATAAAGATTAATTCGTTTGCTATCTTGTTTTGTTTTATTACCTTTGCATTGCAAATAACATATACAAGAACAAAAAAATATATTTAAATGAGCAAACTCATTCAACCAGAACATTATCACGCCCTACTCGACATGAACAAGACAGAGCAGGGCATAAAACTTATAAAGGATTTCTTTCAGCAGAACCTCTCAACAGAGTTGCGTCTGCGCCGCGTCACAGCTCCTCTGTTTGTGATGCAGGGACTCGGTATTAACGACGACCTTAACGGAGTGGAGCGCCCCGTGACATTCCCCATCAAGGACCTTGGCGACAAGAAAGCCGAGGTGGTTCACTCGCTTGCCAAATGGAAGCGACTGACACTTGCCGAATATCGTGTGTCGCCCGGCTATGGTGTCTATACCGACATGAACGCCATACGTGCCGATGAGGAACTCGACAATCTCCACTCTCTGTATGTTGACCAGTGGGACTGGGAGGCTGTAATCACTCCCGAACAGCGCTCTCTTCTTTTCCTCACCAACATCGTGGAGCGCATCTATGCCGCCATTCGCCGCACAGAATACCTTGTGTGCGAGACCTACGACCAGATACGTCCTTTCCTGCCCGAGCAGATTCACTTCATCCATAGCGAGGACTTGCTGCAGATGTATCCCGACCTCTCGCCAAAGGAGCGCGAGGACGCAATATGCAAGAAGTATGGTGCCGTATTTATAATAGGTATAGGCCAGAAACTATCTAATGGCGAGAAGCACGACGGTCGCGCCCCCGACTACGACGACTGGTCGACTATTGCCGAGAATGGCAAGGCAGGCTTAAACGGCGACATCCTTATTTGGTATCCTGTATTGCAGCGTTCGTTTGAGCTTTCGTCAATGGGTATCCGTGTTGACAAGGAGGCTCTGTTGCGTCAGCTTAAGATTGAGGGCGAGGAAGAGCGCGAGCAACTTTATTTCCACCGCCGTCTGCTTAATGATGAGTTGCCGCTGTCAATAGGTGGCGGTATAGGTCAGAGCCGACTCTGCATGGTGCTGCTTCATAAGGCTCACATTGGCGAGATACAAGCGTCAATATGGCCGGATGATATGCGAAAGAAATGTGCGGAATTGGGAATGCCGCTCATTTAAAACAACAAGACTATGAGCTATCAGTACATACCACTCCCCTCCCTACGGGGGAGGGGCTGGGGGTGGGGCTTTTTTTTTATTCCCTCACATAATCCACAAAAGCATACTCCTGATGATGTTTCTCATCCTTAGTATGCTCCTCGCGCCACGTCTCTTTCCAGCCATTGTATTCCGGAAAGAAAGCGTCGGCTTGCTGCGGAGTGTCGTGAATCTCTGTCAGGCAAAGGCGGTCGGCAATCTTTAGCGACTGCTCATACACACTCGCTCCACCTATTATATATATATCCTCATCGGGCTGGCAATGGCTTACAGCCTCCTCAAGCGAGGCATAAGTGTCGCAACCCGGAAAACTTGTCTTCGTGCGGCTTATCACCACATTGCGACGGTTGGGCAATGCTCCTTTGGGCAACGACTCAAACGTGTTGCGTCCCATGATGATGGTATGGCCTGTGGTGAGAGCCTTGAAACGCTTAAGGTCGTTGGGCAACCAATACAGCAGTTTGTTCTGAAAGCCGATGGCACGGTTGGCGGCTACGGCGGCGATGATGCTTATCATTTCAATAATTATAATTATTGGTTATTTATTATTAATTTTTTGAGGAGTTAGAGGGGACTTGTTGTTACACGCTTACAGTGGCCGAGATGTGTGGCCATGGGTCGTAGCCCTCAAGAGTGAAGTCCTCGAACTTAAAGTCGAAGAGATTCTTCACATCGGGATTTATCTTCATCTTTGGCAACGGTCGCGGAGTGCGTGTGAGCTGAAGGCGGGCCTGCTCAAGATGATTGAGATAGAGGTGGGTGTCGCCTGTGGTGTGGATAAACTCGCCAGGCTTTAGTCCTGTCACCTGAGCCATCATCTGCAAGAGCAAAGCATACGAGGCAATGTTGAACGGCACACCAAGGAAGGTGTCGGCAGAGCGTTGGTAGAGCTGAAGCGACAGCTTGCCATCGGCCACATAAAACTGGAACAGACAATGGCAAGGAGGCAAAGCCATCTGCTCCACCTCGGCAGGATTCCATGCCGACACAATCATGCGGCGCGAGTCGGGATGATTGCGTATCTGGTCGAGCACATTCTGTATCTGGTCGATAGTGCCTCCGTTGTAGTCGGGCCATGAACGCCATTGATGACCATACACAGGTCCGAGGTCTCCATTCTCGTCTGCCCACTCATTCCATATACGCACACCATGCTCCTGAAGATACTTCACGTTGGTGTCGCCACGCAGAAACCACAGCAACTCATAGATAATCGACTTTAGGTGCAGTTTCTTGGTTGTGAGCAAAGGGAAACCGTCTTCCATGTTGAATCGCATCTGATTGCCAAACACACTCATTGTGCCTGTGCCTGTGCGGTCGGTCTTTGTGGCACCCTCGGTGAGGATGCGGTTTAGGAGATTGAGATATTGTTGCATTCTGATTTTTTAATGTTAAGTGTAAGAAAATATGTATATGTTTTATTTAGGCAAGCACACGACATTCCGCCTCGGGCACGTGCGTACTCTTGATGCGCCATTCCTGAGGATAGAGATTGTTGGCACGGTTGCCGATGTTCTTCTCAAAGCCTAACGGAATGCCACGATAAGTGAGCACCACAAAGCCGCGAGGAGTATCGGACGGAAGCACCACTGCCTCTTTTCTGAGATAACTTATAGCCTCAGCATAGTCTACCTCCACACGCGGATAAGCTTCTTTGGAGAGCTGACGCGACAGAGCGAGAGAATGATCGGGGATTATGTCCTTACCCTTCATTGTGCCTATGCCCACACCGGCGTGCATTATGCGGAGCGAAGAATTGGCTGCATCAAATATGTCGAGCCAACGCGAGGGCACGGCTATGTATGTGTCGCCTATCTGACGTAAGGTGAAACGAGCAGGGTCTACGAGCGGAATTGGTATATTAGGCGTCTTTGCCTGTTGTGCGCCCTTTTTGGCAGAAGCTTT
Organism: uncultured Prevotella sp.; assembly: GCA_934230685.1. Taxonomy (GTDB): domain Bacteria; phylum Bacteroidota; class Bacteroidia; order Bacteroidales; family Bacteroidaceae; genus Prevotella. Next base: position 6,393 of record CAKQFF010000044.1, read on the forward strand.
CTTTTGCTTCTTCTGGCGGTCGGTTTTAGATGTATTGTCTTTAGCCGATAAAGAAAGTTCCACATCCTCGTTGGCTGGCTTGCGAAGCACGGCAAGGAATAGTCCCTCGCTGCGGCTTACGCCAGGCATAAAGCGATAGACGGGAGCCGAACCAACCACATCTGGAGTGACGTTCCACGACTCGTCAATGGGCAGTTGCACAAACTCGGCACCGAGTTCACTAACTATCCACTCCACATTCTCCTCGTCCTCATGCGCGTTGAATGTGCATGTGGAGTAAATGAGCAGTCCGCCCGGTCGGAGACAATGCCAAATGTCGCTGACAATCTCACGCTGCAAATGCCAACAGTTGTCAACATTCTGCAGACTCCATTCCTGGCGTGCCCCATCATCCTTGCGGAACATTCCCTCGCCCGAGCAAGGCACATCGGCAAGAATAGCGTCGAACATCAGGCGCGACTTGCGGTAGTCGCGTGGATAGTTGTTGGTCACGATGATGTCCTCATGACCGAATTTCTGAAGATTCTCGCTTAGTATCTGTGCGCGTGGACGCATTGGCTCATTACTGAAGAGCAATGAACCCTCGGGAAGGGCCGCACGCAAGGCAGTTGACTTGCCGCCAGGAGCGGCACAGAGGTCGAGCATTGTTACGGGTTGCTTTATCAATGTGCGCACGGCAAGGTCGACAAACATCGACGCTGCCTCCTGCACATAATATACTCCTGCATGCAGAAGTGGGTCGAATGTGAAGTTGGGACGCTCCTTTAGGTAGCGTCCTGTAGAGCCACACCAAGGCACAATGGCGTCTTGCAACTCTTCTGTCACGTCGAGTTCAGCAGCCTTAAACGGGTTAAGGCGTATGCTTGTAGGCGTAATATCCGACTCAAGTCCCGACTTTAGCCTACTGTAAAGCTCGTCGCCAAGAAGCTGTTGTGTGTAGTTCTCGAAATCTATTGGGAGATTCATTATATATTTGTTAGCTTTGCTAATTATTAAATGCGGTGCAAAGTTAACGATAATATTTCAGAAGAACAATAAAACAAAAGGCAATCTACCTTATCATATATTATTAGACAAAGTGGGTTTTGGGAGAAACAATTCCTGATTTAAGAATCCATTTTAGCTTAACCCTCAATATAATGAAGTAATTCCATACTTTTACTTCATTATATTAAGGGTTATTCCACTGTCTTTTTCAATTACAATCACAAGGCTTCAGTTTTCAACCTTGTCATAAAAAGACATCATATTATTAACTTATTAGTCGTCCTGTCCGAACAAAGGATCCTCAGGCATCACCATGAGAGGCTTCTGCTCAAACTCCTTGATAAGGTTCTCAGGCACATACTTCTTGTCAACCACGAGGCGGAACATGTATTCGTTGAACCAGTCGTTTGACATGACAAGGCAGCCGCCAACGCCATTGTCTGCGCCCCAGCTGTTCTCTACCTTCCACTTCACAGGATTGCCATTCTTGTCGAGATCGACAGCAGTAAGGGTCATAGCGTGTGTAGAACCCGAATCGAATGTAGCGATACGGTCGGCCTTGTTCATGGGGAATGTGGTGTTGAAGAGCGAACCATAGTCGTAGTTCTTGGTGTCGAGATAGCCAAGAGTGCGGTCGAACTGCTTGCCTACGTCGTAAGAAGAATACATCTTCTTGCCATCCTTAAGCGAGGCAATGGCAAGCTTGGCAATCTCCTCGGTAGGAAGGTTGAGGTATTTCCAGTTCTGTCCGTCGTATACGTGGCGGTCGTATTCCACCTCATAGGTCTTGTGGTAAGGACGACGTGGATCGTTCATCACCATAATGAATGTGCCCTCAAGCGGATGGCCCACCACCTCATCGTAGAACGACTTAGGAGTGAACTTGCGAGGTTCACCAACAGGCTTGCCGTCCTTTGTGCGGAACTGATAGGTGAATTCCTTCACCGGCTCGCCCAATGTGATAGAGAGCATGTGATAGACGGTAGAGAGCATCTCTGTCTTGCGCTGGTTGATAGCGGCAGGCTTCTTGCCATCAGCCACCATCTTGCGAAGCTCCAGACCATACTCGCGAAGCTTGGAAGAGATAAGAGCCGAAATGCGCGATGTGTTCTCGGCAGAGTAAGTCTCAGGCTGCACCGACATAGGCACAAGACCATACTTGGGAGCCAAGTCGGCAGCACCACAGAATGTGCCACCATCGTTGAGCGGACTCTTGAAGAAGAACTGCACACGCTGGTCGTCCATAGGCTTCTTGGCATTGTCAATCACGCCCTGGAGCATAAGGTTGGCCTTCTCAAGCTGGTCGTAGAAGAAGAGATAGTCCTGCGAGAACTCTACAGCGATAGAGTCGCCATGCTCACGAGCATAGTTGGAGCGCAACACATTGAAGCTTGAGAACATCCAGCAACGGCCACTGCTCTTCTGATTGTGGATAGACTGCTTGGGAGTCTCCACGCTGAAGTGAGTGTCGAATGTTGTCTTGTTGGAGAAGTTCTTGGCCAAATCGTCAATCTTGTTGGCAGCAAGGGCATTGACGAGAGCCTTGTTCACGGTCGCGTTGCCCTGCGACTTCTCCATTGTCTGAAGCATCTGGGCAGATATTCCGCCCTGCTTTGTCTGTGCGCCTGCTGATGCGGCGAGCGCGAGGCATAAGCCTAAAGCAAATGTCTTAGTATTCATTCCGTTTGATTATTTTTGATTATATTGATTATTTTAATGATTAATTTTTACAAATATAGGTATTAATCCCGACAATCCCAAATTATTCCGAAAAAAATGTATAATTTTGCAAATTATTAGTAGATTTCACTAAAATCATAATTTTAATTCACAACAATGAAGACCAACAAACTCGCCATTATGGCAGTTCTGCTCTTTGCCATGATGTTCTCGGCAAAGGTTAAGGCACAGACAAATGCACAGATTTTGTATGATTTCGGTTCCGACCGCAAGTATGTCACTCTCACCCTTGAGATGTTCAAGCAGGACAAGTGGGGTAGTACTTATTTCTTCGTAGACCACGACTTCAACTACGACAAAATGGTTGAGGGCAGCAAGAACGTGGCACAAGGCGGCACCTACACCGAGATTTCACGCGCGCTGAACTTCTGGAAGAACTCAAGCATGAAGAATTGGAGCCTGCACGTTGAGTACAACGGCGGCATCACTAAGAACTATCCCATCAACAACGCATGGCTCTTTGGTGTGGAGTATTTCATGCACGACAAGTCGTTTAAGAACGTGCTTACTCTCGAAGCCCTGTACAAAACCATTCGCGAGACCGACTCCAACGTGCCTATGCAGTTTACTGCCGTATGGACCTGTAACGACATCTTTGGCGTTAAGGGCTTGAAGTTCGACGGATTTGCCGACTTCTGGTGGGAAACCCATTTCGTGGCTGACGACAACGCTAAGTCAAGAGATGCCCATACTGTATTCATCACCGAGCCTCAGCTTTGGTACAACGTGGGCCAGCACATCGGTTGCGACAACCTCAGCATAGGTGGCGAGGTGGAGCTTTCCAACAATTTCGGCTCTACCGATGGTTTCAAGTGCCGCCCGTGCTTGGGCGTGAAGTGGGACTTCTAACATAGGAAATATAGACTATTGGAAAATTTGGACAATTGAAATATTGAACAATCCATATATTGAACAATTGAAACATTGAACGATATGTTAGAAAAACTCTTCGGCTTCAACCCCGCTAAGCACAATATCAAGACCGAGGTAATGGCGGGAATCACCACATTCCTCACCATGGCATATATACTTGCCGTCAACCCGAGCATCTTCTCAAACCTCGCGTCTAAAGGCATGGACACCAACGCCGTATTCACATCCACGGCCTTGGCTGCCATTGTCGGAACACTCCTTATGGCATTCTACGCCAAGAAGCCATTCGGCTTGGCTCCAGGTATGGGCCTCAACGCCTTCTTCGTGTTCACCGTATGCCTCACCATGGGATATTCATGGCAGTTTGCTCTTACCGCTATCCTCATCGAGGGCTTCCTGTTTGTGCTCATGACCATCACGCGCATACGCACTCTTATCGTTGATGCAATTCCGGCAACGCTCAAGCGAGCCATCGGAGCCGGTATCGGCCTGTTCATCGCCTTCATCGGACTGAAGAACGCTGGCATCATCGTTGAGAACTCAGCCACATTCGTAAGCATAGGCGAGATGACCCACGGTACTGCCCTACTCGGCGTTATTGGCATCATATTCACCTCGGTGCTCGTAATAAAGAATGTGCCTGGAGCGTTGCTCATCGGTATCCTCGGCACAGCCCTCATCGGCATTCCTATGGGCATAACCAACTTCTCGGGCATCGTGGACACTCCCCCTTCCATCGAACCTATATTCTGCCAGTTTGAGTTCCACAACATCCTCACCATCGACATGCTCATCGTTGTGTTCACCTTCCTGTTCATCGACATGTTCGACACAATGGGCACACTCGTGGGTGTCTGCACCAAGGCAGGCATGATGCAGAAGGATGGCCGCATCCCAGGACTCAACAAGGCCTTCATGGCAGACGCTATTGCCACTATGACAGGAGCCTGTCTCGGCGCAAGTACCACAACTACTTATGTGGAGAGTGCTTCGGGTGTGGCACAGGGCGGACGCACTGGCCTGACAGCTTTCTCCACAGCTATTTGCTTTGCCATAGCCCTGTTCTTCGCTCCGATATTCCTTTCCATCCCATCGGCAGCCACAACACCGGTATTGGTTATCGTGGGCCTGTTCATGCTGTCGCCTATTAAGGACATCGATCTTGATGATTTTGCCGAGTCAATCCCCGCATTCATCACCATCGTAATGATGCCGCTCACCTACAGCATCTCCGACGGTATCCTCTGCGGAGTGATAGCCTACGTTGCCATCAACTTGCTTTGCGGCAACTTCAAAAAGCTCAACATCACGCTATACGTCCTTGCCGTGTTGTTCGTAATGAAATACGTGTTCATGTAAACATATATATTAAATGGCAAAGTAATACATAATACTTTGCCATTTAATATATAATACTTCACCATTTAAATATATATTACTTGCCCATTTAATATATAATACTTTGCCAAGTAATATAATATTCCATCAAACTTCTTATCCATACGTTCAAAAAATCTGATTTCTTCTATACTTATGTATTAAAAACATTCTCTCGTCCAAAAAAAAGTAGTAACTTTGCAGACAAATCAGAATTTAATTTCCAAAACACTATACAAGCAGTATGATTTTATTTTTC
>CAKQFF010000045.1 GCA_934230685.1 uncultured Prevotella sp.
TTACGCTTGTAAGCACCACCCTGGTTGTTGTAAGCATCCATAATCTCAGCAGCAAGCTTGTCAGCCATGCTCTTACCGCCACGCTTGCGAGCGAAAGCGATGAGGTTCTTCATTGAGATGCTCTCCTTGCGCTCCGGACGGATTTCTGTCGGAACCTGGAAAGTGGCACCACCGATACGGCGGCTCTTTACCTCAACCTGTGGAGTGATGTTGTCGAGAGCCTGCTTCCAGATTTCGAGAGCTGACTTCTCTTCCTTAGACATCTTCTCCTGAACGGTGTCAAGTGCGTTGTAGAAGATTTCGTATGAGGTATTCTTCTTACCGTCATACATCAAGTGGTTTACAAACTTAGAGACCTTCTGGTCGTTGAATTTCGGATCCGGAAGGATCACGCGCTTCTTTGGTTTTGCTTTTCTCATGTTGTTTTGAAAAAATTTGTCTGCGTGGGGTTGTCTCTTACTGTTCTTCAACGCCCTCTCTTGGGCATTTACTCAACCTGTCTATTAACAATTCTCCAGCAAAACGTTTAATAATTTTTCGTCCGACAATCAAAGTTTAATATTGATTACTTCTTTGCCTTAGGACGCTTAGCACCATACTTAGAACGGCGCTGTGTACGGTTGGCAACACCTGCTGTATCGAGTGTACCGCGAACGATGTGGTAACGAACACCTGGAAGGTCCTTTACACGACCACCGCGAACAAGCACGATTGAGTGCTCCTGAAGGTTGTGACCCTCTCCCGGGATGTAGGAGTTAACTTCCTTAGAGTTTGTCAAACGTACACGGGCAACCTTACGCATTGCCGAGTTAGGCTTCTTAGGTGTTGTAGTGTAAACACGAACGCAAACACCACGACGCTGAGGACATGAATCCAAAGCCGGTGACTTGCTCTTGTCTACGAGCACCTTTCTGCCTTTTCTTACCAACTGTGAAATTGTAGGCATAATTCTAATTTTTAATTTATATATTTTATTTTTATTTTTTCGTTTTCAGCAACAGCCTGTGTAACAAGCCGTTTTCGGGGTGCAAAGGTACGAACTTTTTCTGAAAATACCTAATATATAAAATGACAATATCTTGTCAGAACCCACAATTTTCATAAAAACAGGATATTTTAACAGTTGTTTGCACAATAATCTCATCTTATTGACATTCAACGGCTGTTTTACCGTCCCCTACCCCACTATTTTATAGTGGTAGAACATAAAACCAAGGGCCAACAACGTATTTGAACCAGTACACCAACACGACTCATCCCGAACGGATCCCGAAGGAATCCCGTATTCCGACCTTTCATTCTTCGATAGGTCTTCGATAGGTTCTCGATAGATTCTCGATCGGTCTTCGATCGGTCTTCGATCGTTCTCCGTTCATCCTCCGTTCATCCTTCGATAAACTAACGGAGAACAATCGAAGAACGAACGGAGAACTATCGAAGAACTATCGAAGGCAGAACGAAGGATGAACGAAGGGCGAACGAATAAAGAACAAGAGACTATCGAAGAAATTATTTAGTGTCTTTATAATGTTCATTCCTTCATACCCTTTTTCCACAACGTGGGCGAAAGTCCCACATTTTGCGAGAAAACTTTCGAGAAATATGATGGCGAGGAGAATCCTACTTGATGGGCAATGTCCTCGAGCTTACGCTCGGGATTCTCTGTCATCAGACGTTTTGCCTCCTCTACACGAAGACTCGACACCCATGCGCTGAAGTTCATGCCATACCGCTCATTAATATAATAGGAAAGATAGTTCTTATTGGTGTCGAGGGCTGCGGCAAGTTCATCAATAGTAAACTGTGTGCCCAGGAAATTTTTACTCTCTACCCAAGCCGTAATTTTCTGATAAAGATTATTCGCAGCAGTCTCCGCCCCTCCCGACGCTTGTGCGGCATAGGCTTTATCGTGACAGTCATTACCGACACATATATTTTTCTCCATCGAGGAGTCCGACTTATATGATTGGGCAATGTGGCCATACTGTGGTGCAAAGTTAAGAAAATTCATTGCAATATACATATTAAGGCTCACCATATATATTTGGAAAAGCCAGTTAACATATACATCAGTAAACATAGTAATCAATGCGAACACCCATGATATTATAAGAAAAAGTATGCTTCGACTGGTCCAGCGTACAAAACGATGCATATCAGACGAGAAATAGTTGTCGAGCATATCGCGGTTGACCTTATACTGTTTGCGGAAGAGAAAAGCAAGCTCGGCAACGTTCTCAATCATCACGACTATCGCCAACAACAGGCACACCCGGCTCAAATGTTCAAAACGCGGGAGCAATGGCATAAGCACAAGAATAGCCGCCAGGCACATGCGCGAGGCATCCTTCATCACGCGCTTTCGGGTAAGGAAACTATTGTTGAGAATATGGCACATCGAGTAGCACAACATCAGTTCCTCGAAATAAAAGAGGATGATGTCGATGCACGCAATGGCATAATTAAATTTGTCCCAATTGCCGTTAGTGAGCACACACCAGGCTGCAAGATTAAGAGCCATCGACCCGAAGGCGAGCGTGAGCATAAGTTTCGACTGCCTGTAGGGGCGGAATATGGCATCCTTGGGTGTCGTGGTGAAATGCAGCACCATACAGAGCGTAAAATAAGATACGGCTACGCACTTGATAAGAGTTTCAAAATAACTTTGCAGTTGTAAAGTATCCATCGCTAAGAGTTTGTTAATAGAAATTTAGTATCTTGCAAAATTACAAAATAAAGTCGGTATTTTGAGTAATTTGAAACAATAATAGACCTATAAACTTAAAAGTAATGCGCATTTTCACAAGAATAGAGTATTTGTTACAAAAAATATTTTCACAATCCGAAAAAAATCGATAATTTTGCACAACAATATATTGTTTATTACCCCATGTCTATATAGAATCAGACATAATTAAGGTTTGAATACTATTTAGTATGACAGCAAGTGGCTCCTATAGTTCAATGGATAGAACGGAGGTTTCCTAAACCTTTGATCCGGGTTCGATTCCCGGTGGGAGTACATTTCACCACACATATTTTTATATATATATTTTATAAGGCAAACATTATATAATAAAAATACCCGTAAACAAATTATGAAAAAAGCGATGTCAATAGCGTTGCTGCTTCTGGTAGCAATGTTCTGCAATGCGCAGATGGCAGACCCGGTGAAGTTCACTACGAAGTTCAAGACCGGCAGTACTGCTGAAGCTGAGATTATCTTCAGTGGTAAGATTGAGAGTGGATGGCACGTCTATTCCACCAATCTCGGAAGCGATGGTCCTATAGAGGCATCGTTTCATGTTGACAAGAAAGACGGTGTGGAGCTTGTAGGCAAACTCACTCCTCGCGGTCATGAGATTTCACAGATGGACAACATGTTCGGCATGAAGCTGCGCTTTTTTGAGCACAGCGTGCAGTTTGTTCAGAAGGTGAAGTTCACCAAGCCCAACTACTCTATCAAGGGTTACTTGGAGTTTGGCGCATGCAACGACGAGATGTGTATGCCTCCCACAAACGTAGAGTTCCACTACAAGGGCAAGTCGCCTGCTGTCGACGGCGAGAGTGCTGACGCTAATGAAGATGCCGCAACCACCGACCCAAGCACAGCAGACCAAACATTGGCAAATGCCGACTCTGCAGCAACCAATGCTGTTGCCGACTCAGCTGCTGCAGCTGCTCCACAGCTCGACAAGAGCGAGATGCAGAAGCTTTGGACTCCTGTGATTCAGGAGCTTGCCAAATACGACAAGCCAGTAAGCAACTCATTGTTATATATATTCCTTGCAGGAATTGTAGGCGGATTCCTCGCCCTGTTCACTCCATGCGTATGGCCTATCATCCCGATGACCGTGAGCTTCTTCCTCAAGCGCAACAAGGACCGCAAGAAGGCTATCCGCGAAGCCATCACCTACGGAGTGTCAATCGTTGTGATTTATGTGGCATTAGGACTCATCGTTTCGCTGCTCTTCGGAGCAAGCGCACTCAACGCCCTTTCCACCAACGCTATATTCAACATTCTCTTCTGCTTGCTGCTTGTAGTCTTTGCAGCATCGTTCTTCGGAGCGTTTGAGATCACTCTCCCCTCTTCATGGAGCAACAAGATCGACCAAAAGAGCGACGAGACAAGTGGTGTGCTCAGCATATTCCTCATGGCGTTCACATTGTCGCTCGTGAGCTTCTCGTGCACAGGTCCTATCATTGGCTTCCTGCTCGTGGCTGTAGCATCTGAGGGCAGCATCGTGGCTCCTACAGTAGGTATGCTCGGTTTTGCCGTTGCATTGGCTGTGCCGTTCGCATTGTTCGCCATGTTCCCATCATTGCTCAAGTCGGCTCCTAAGTCGGGTGGATGGATGAATGTATTGAAGGTTGTGCTCGGTTTCATCGAGTTGGCTTTCGCCTTGAAGTTCCTTTCTGTGGCAGACCTTGCCTACGGTTGGCACATTCTCGACCGCGAGACCTTCCTCGCCCTCTGGATAGCAATCTTCTCATTGCTCGGACTCTATCTGCTCGGAATGTTCAACTTCCCGCACGACGACGACAACCGCCGCACCAACGTGCCGCAGTTCTTCCTCGCCCTTGCGTCGTTGGCATTCGCCTTCTATATGATTCCTGGTCTGTGGGGTGCTCCGCTTAAGGCTGTTTCTGCCTTCGCACCACCGATGAATACGCAGGATTTCAACCTCTACAAGAATGAGGTTCATCCGCGTTTCAAGGATTTCGAGGCTGGTATGGCAGCCGCTCGCTTGGAAGGAAAGCCTGTAATGGTCGATTTCACCGGATTCGGTTGCGTCAACTGCCGCAAGATGGAGGCTGCTGTTTGGACAGACGCCAAGGTGGCAGACATGCTCAACAACAAGTATGTGCTCATTTCTCTGTATGTTGACGACAAGACTCCTCTGCCCGAGCAGATGACTGTGAAGGATACCGACGGCACAGAGCGCACCCTGCGCACCGTAGGCGACAAGTGGAGCTACCTGCAGCGCCACAAGTTCGGATCTAACACCCAGCCTATGTACATCCTTCTCGACAACGAGGGAATGCCGCTCACCGGCAGCCGCTCTTACGACGAGGATATCAATGCCTACATGGATTTCCTGAAGGCAGGACTTGATACATATAATAATAAATAACAATACAAGACTCCACCCCCGACCCTTCCCATGTAGGGAGGGGTCGGGGGTGGAGTCTTTTTTAATTAACTTATAAAACTACTATGCTCGACAATCAAACACGTGAACGAATTATTGCTCTCATCAACCGCGAGGTGGTGCCTGCTGTAGGCTGTACCGAGCCAATGTGTGTATCGCTCTGTGTGGCACGCGCCACAGAAGTGTTGGGCTTCCGTCCCGAAAAGATTACGGCTCTGCTCTCTGCCAACATCCTTAAAAACGCTATGGGCGTGGGTATTCCTGGCACAGGAATGATTGGCCTGCCCATTGCCATCGCCTTAGGTGCATTGGTGGGCAAGTCGGAATATCAGCTCGAAGTAATCAAGGACCTCACTCCCGAAACTCTTGAGGAGGGCAAACAATATATAGCTGGCGACCACATCGACATTCAGCTGAAGCGTGGCATCACCGAAAAGCTTTATGTAGAGATACGCTGCGAGGCTGAGGGACACGAGGCTACTGCCATTATCGCACACGACCACACCAATTTCGTGTATGTGGAACGCGACGGCGAAACCATTATCGACAACCGACAGCCTTCGGGCTCGGAAGTTGCCAACAACGATATCCGACTCAACATGCGACTCGTATACGACTTCGCCACAACTTCGCCAATATCTGAAATAAGCTTTATCCTCAAGACACGCGACTACAACATACGCGCTGCCGAGGAGTCGAAGAAGGGCAACTATGGCCATTGCCTTGGCAAGACTATCGACCGCCCTATGAGCCACGGTATATTCGGAAACTCAATATTCTCGCACATCATCTCAAAGACTGCCCTGGCTTGCGACGCGCGAATGGGTGGAGCCATGATTCCGGTGATGAGCAATTCGGGTTCGGGAAACCAAGGTATTTGCGCCACAAATCCTGTGGCTGTATATGCCGAGGAGAACGAGAACACAGAGGAAGAACTTATCCGTGCCCTCACCTTGAGCCATCTCACCGCTATATACATCAAGCAGAACCTCGGAAAGTTGTCGGCTCTGTGCGGATGTGTGGTGGCAAGTATCGGTTCGAGCTGCGGTATCACCTATCTCATGGGAGGCGACTATTGCCGCATTTGCAACTCTGTGAAGAATATGATTGCAAATATCACGGGCATGATATGCGATGGAGCAAAGCCATCGTGCGCCTTGAAGATTTCATCGGGCGTATCCACAGCCTTGCTCTCTGCCCTACTCTCTATTGAGGGCAAATGTGTTAGTTCGGTGGAGGGCATCATAGATGATGATGTCGACCGCTCAATACGCAATCTCACAAGCATTGGTGCCGACGCCATGAACAAGACCGACGAAATGGTGCTTGAAATCATGACGCACAAAGGATGCTAAAGAAAAAGAAGAAGGGTGTATCAAAACAATCAAACAAATGTTTTGATACACCCTTCTTCTTTTTTTTATTTATTGAACTTTAGCAAGTTCTGTTTCTATTATTCTTCTCCACCATTTCCACTATAGTCCATCTGCACATCGCCGCCATCATCAGCACCTTGTCGCATAGGACGTTTCTTCTGCTTCATGTTACCGAAATTCAATGTCAGCGTCATGTTCACTCGTCTGCCGCTGCGACGGTTCACCTGGTGACGTGTGAAGTTCTCGCCGCTGGTGAAAGTCTCAAACTTGCGTGAGTTGAGCAAGTCACGACAGTTGAGCGACAGCGTGAAGAGCTTGTTGAAGAAATTCTTGCGTGCTCCGAGGTCAAGACTATAGTTTGCCTTGCGGTAGCCCTGTGTGATAACCTGGCGCGAGTTGTAGCGTCCGGTTGTCTGTATTGAAATGTCGTAGGGCAACATAAGCGATGCTGTCATGCGAGCGTTCCACGTGAAGTTATGGTCTTCCTTGCCCGTTACGGTCTGTCCATCTATGTCGTAGCTGAAGCCGTTGAGCTTATAGTAATAGGCATTGGCAGAGGTGGTGAGGTCGAGAATGCGGAACAACTTGTTCTTTACAGTAAGTTCCAGACCCGACGACACACTCTTAGCCACATTCATTGATGTAGAGTAGAAGAGTCCATCGGCAGAGTTCTTGTAGCTGATGCGCTGTATCACGTCTGATGTAGGACGGTAGTAGGCGCTGAGCAGGAGCGAGTGTTCGGTCCATGTCTTGAGGTAGTTGAGCGAGAACGAATTGCTGAACTCAGGAGTAAGGTATGGATTACCAAACGACACGGTAGTAGCATCACGCGTATCGCGGAACGAGTTGAGTTCACCTCCCCACGGACGGCGCAAGCGACGCGTGTAGTTGAGTTGCAACTGCTGAGTCTCTGTCATCTGCCATGAAAGGAACAGCGATGGGAACAGCTGGAAATAGTCTTTATTGAAAGGCTTTTCGCGCAACGAGGCGTCGTGCTCCTGGTTCCAGTTGTAGCTCTCAGTATTCACGTGCCAATACTCACCACGCAATCCTGCCATGGCACTTACGGCTCCAAGCTTGTAGCTGAGTGTGGTATAGAAGGCATGCAAGTCCTGCTTGTAGATAAAGCGGTTGTAATAGAGCTTGTCCTCCGTGGCATTATTTCCGTCAAACGAAGTCTTGTCGACGAACGACTCCTGCGGAGTGTTCTCCTTAGAGAAGTTTCCTTGGTAGCCAGCCTCTATCTTAAAGTCCTTAGTCACCTGATTCTCATATTCCAGTTTCAGCTCCTTGCGGTTGTTGTTGATGTGCTGCGGACGGTATTGATACTGATAGGTCACGTCAGCCACAGCATCCATGTCGTCATAAACGATTGTGGAATCCTGATACCAGTTGTCACCCTCCATCTTCCAGCGGCTTAAATCGGCGGTGAAATCGAGGAAATGGCGATCGGAGAAATTGTGGCGATAGTTGAACTCACCATAATACATATTCATATTGTCGCGCGAGCGGTTACGGCGGTCGAGCTTATAGTCGTGCAGACCCTCAGCTACGGCTGTATATATATAAGGTGTAAAACTGTTGCTGCGTCCGCCTCCGTGCATAAGCATTCCGCTCACCGAGAAGTCGTCCTTCTTTGTGGCATGCAATGTCACTCCGGCACGTGTGAAGAGATTGTTGCCCCAACGGCTATTGTCGCCGTTATAAGTCTGGTTGTAGGTATTGCTGGTCTGCTGACTCTCTGCATGACCATCGCTTGAGCGATGGCGGTAGCCAATATTGAAATAAGAGTCGAGCAACCCACTATTGTAATTGATGTTGAAACTTGTGTTGGCACCACCACGCGAGTTGCCTCCTGCCTGAAGCGAACCATAATAGCCCGCCTTGCGGTCTTTCTTCAGCACGATATTGATGATTCCTGCAGAGCCTTCGGCAGAGAACTTGGCAGAAGGATTATCAATAACCTCCACACGCTCAATGCTTTCGGCAGGCAGCTGCTGCAGAATCTGCGCACGGTTGTCGGATGTCAGTCCCGATGCCTTGCCATTAATCCATACCTCCACACTCGAATTGCCACGCAACGACACATTGCCATCGTTGTCAACCTCGATAGAGGGCACATTGTCGAGCACATCCGAAGCCGACTGTCCGGCATTGCTAATGAGTTGGCTCACGTCGAATGACTTACGGTCTACCTCAAGTTTCATGGTAGCACGCTGTCCGGTTACCGTGACTCCACTCAGCATCTTGGCATTCTCCGACATGTATACAGCCTTGAATTGAGCCTCACGATCGTCGGGAGAGATAGTAAACTGGCGCGTGATATCCTTGTAGCCCATATAATTGAGCGACAGAGTATAACTGCCATCTTTCAAGCCACGCACAACGAAATTGCCGTTGGCATCGGTCATACCTCCACCAACAAAATTTTCGGAACCTTGCACAGCCACCTTCACAGTGACAAAACCAAGAGGCTCTGAGTTCTGCTTGTCCAATACTTTTCCCTTAACCAATCCCTGCGCCATAAGGGCAACAGCGAAGAGACACTGGACTACACAAAGTAAGAAAAAACGTTTCATCTCATTTTCTGTTTTTAATTGCAAATCTTTGGGTATTAAGTACATAAATGTTATCATCGTTATTTTGGACGTGATGTATCCTGAATAGTTTAACTTTATATTGATTTTTTCGTTTAATCGAGGGTTTTGCCTATCGTGAGAAAACTCACCCTCACATCATCAACCTTCGCCAGCACCTCAATACAGGCTCCAAGCGACGCTCCCGTTGTAAGAATATCGTCGACAAGCAGCACATGCTTTCCTTTCAACCGTTCGGGATGCTTCACGGCGAAGGCTCCAACCATATTGCCAGCTCGCTGGGTTGGCGACATAAGCGTCTGACTCTTCGTGTTTCGGGTACGCACAATAATGTCGTCAGCCACTGGGATATCTGTCACAGCAGAAATGCCATAGGCAAACTCACAACTCTGATTATAGCCACGCTGACGACGACGTGCCGGATGCAAGGGAAGAGGATGGATAAGGTCAATATCCTCGAAAAAGCCGTGAGGCGAGAATTCCCCTGCTACCACCTTGCCAAGATGGGTAGCTATGTCAGGGCGGTCGCCGTACTTCATCTTGTAAATAAGGTTGGCGAATGGAGAGTGTGGCACATAATCAACCCATGCCGCCCCACGCTCTATCATCATCCTGCCCCACAGCAAGCGTGCGGAGGGATTGTCCATAGGAGTGAGCACATCGCTGCGCCGTGGCAACCATGCGAAACATCCGGCACAGAGATAACTCTCGCCTTTGGCAAGTCGGCAACCACAACACTCGCAACAGCGGGGAGACAGAAGGTCGATAATGTCGGAAAACAATTGTATCATGGCTCAAAGTCGTCATCGGGTTCGGGATACTCATCAGCCGCGTCAATGCAACGGCGTATAATATCCATACCGAAACCTCGTCCAAGGGCAAAACGTATGAGCTTGGAGTTGAGTTCATAGTCGCTGTCGGCCTTTGTTGTGCGGCGCTTCGACACAAGCAGTTCGCTGAGCACAGCCTCATAATCCTCATCAGGCACAGCATCAAGCACATGGCTGCTTATGTCGCGTGCAACACCTTTCTTATATAATGCCTGCTCTATCTTGCGACGTCCCCAACGGTCGAAGCGTATCTTGTCGCGCACAAAGAAACTGGCGAAACGCTCGTCATCAACAAACCTTTCATCAATAAGGCGGTTGAGCACACGCTCCATAGCATCGGCGGGCATAGCCCAACGACGCATCTTGTCGATCATCTCGCCTGAGGAGTGCTCTGCCTGCGAACAGAGAGCTGAGAGTTTGAGGAGAGCCTCCTGCTCGGTGACTTGCTTTTTGGGTTTCTGAAACATTGTTTTTTTTATATTGATTAGAATATTGCTAAATGGTATATATCAAAATGCCGAAGATGCGTATAATTATAACCTGTGAATTATAACTTAAGAACTCCTTCCGCAAACCTCGGCTTTCCAAAGCAATCGTCCACAGCCACAACCTTCTGATATCCGAGCTGTCGCATCATATCGGCTGTATCCACAGCATAGCGAGTGTTGCACTCAAAGAGCAGATGTCCGTTAGGGCATAGAGCCTCCTTGCCATATCTGGCTATAGAGCGATAGAAAAGCAGAGGGTCATCATCGGGAACAAAAAGAGCTGTCGCTGGCTCATGCTCCAAGACATTAGCGTCCATATCCTTGCGCTCGCTGTCGCAGATGTAAGGCGGATTGCTCACTATTATGTCCCATTGTCGCTCTGTGGAGTCAGTAGTGTCTATGTCGGTCAAGGCAAGTGCGTCGCGTTGCTTGAACACCACGTCAGCCTCTTGTTTCTTGGCGTTTTCCTTGGCTATCGCAAGCGCATCCTCCGAAATGTCCCATGCCTCTACATAAGCATTGGGCAGCACCTTCTTCAAACTCACGGCTATGCAACCGCTACCAGTGCCTATGTCAAGAATGCGCGGTGAGGCAACATTCATATCGCGAGCCACACAGCAAGCACGCTCTACAAGCCACTCTGTCTCGGGACGTGGAATAAGCACTCCCTCGCCCACCGCAAAACGATATCCACAAAACCATGCCTCACCAAGCACATATTGTATCGGTTCCATCTGCTCTATGCGAGCCACGGCACGTGCAAGCCACATAGTGTCGTCGGCAGACAACTGCTCTATTCCACCGCAGAGAATATCAGCAAACGAAAGTCCGAATTTATCTTCAAGAAGCATCCTGGCTTGCGCCTTTGCCTCACCATCGGGATATACCACGGCAAGACGATGCCATATTTCTTCGTAAGTCATAAAATCCTATAAAATAAAAAAAGTGAACATTCGCAATGAATGTCCACTTCCGTAATCAACATTGTATAAGTGCCGCGAGCGGGACTCGAACCCGCACAGCCATTACTGGCCAAGGGATTTTAAGTCCCTCGTGTCTACCAATTC
>CAKQFF010000046.1 GCA_934230685.1 uncultured Prevotella sp.
CCTAACTTCTTGCTATAGAAGTAATTATTACACACCCTTATGGGCGCACCACCTTAGCCTCCTTGTCTCCATAATCGCGAACCAACTGCGAGAAGTCATGGAAGCCCAAGCAGACGGCAACTTTGTTGCTTCGTGCTGTGGCAATCAGGTTATCCAAGCCTTTGAAATGGATGGTCGGCAACTCGTCAATGATAACGGATGATTTGAGCTGTCCCCTGTTTTCTTGTTTTTTTAATTGCTCAAAAATGTTATTTCTAACGCTCCGAAGTTATATAACTCTCTGTTTCTCAATTTAGAAAAATGTAGCATTATTTCTGTTTTGTATTCCAAGTTATTTTTCTTTTTACGATATGAAAAATAAATCGTTGCAAAAGTGATATATTGACAATTATTTTTCCTATCTTTGCAAAGATTTGGGACGTTTGTTTTTCTGAAGTAACAGTAGGCAGTTTTTTAATAGTGCAGAGCGTTCCCAATAGAATGAAAATTACCGTCAATAACAAAACTATAATTAATAATATGGCTACAGATAATTCAAATTGTACTGTGCTCGTTGTTGATGATGTGCCTGTGAACGTGTTGCTGGTGAAAGGAATGCTTGCCAAGCAGAAGTTTAACGTCATCAGTGCCAGCAGCGGACAGCAGGCTCTTGACATATTGGCTCACGAAACTCCCGACTGTATCTTGATGGACATACTAATGCCCAACATGAACGGTTTTGAGACAACGCGTGCCGTGCGTGCCAATCCAAGGACACGCGACATACCTATTATCATGCTGTCAGCCCTCAACTCGGATGCCGACATAAAGGAGGGCCTCGATGCAGGAGCCAACGAGTTTGTCACGAAACCATTCGTGCAAGACCGCTTGATATCCACCATTCAGTCGCAAATAACCCTTGCTGCCCACCGCAAGGAGCGCGAGGAGGAAGAATACGTAGCAGCGCCATCGGCCAACTACGACAACACAATGCGTCTGCTTGCCTATGTGGCTTGCCAAAAGCAGGACAGATGGTCGCGTCTGCTCACAGAGATGGCACTCTGTGTGCCTATTGAGCTTGTGAACGACGACCTGCTCAACGAGCCCGACCATTCAGCACGTGGACTCATCAACTGGACTGTGCGACGCATGAAGAACTATTATGTGCGCAATTCTAAGGTGTCGGTCAATAGCACGCTCTCGGATGTGATAAGCCTGATAAAGCCTGCAACGGCAGCTCGTGGCGTGACCTGGAGAATAAATCTGAACAATGACGCCAGCGTGTCGGCTGACCCTGCGCTTTTCCGTGCCGTGCTCACAAATCTCATGTCCTACGCATGCCGATTGAGTACTGGCGATGTGCAGGTGGACGCAACCATTGATGGCGGACTCACCAACATCGTCATAGCCACAAGAACGGCTGACGAAGACATAGAAACTACTGACATGCGTGTTGAATTAGCTCTTGAGTTAGCATCCAAGATGAATGGAGCTGTGGTGTGCGAACGTGGCGGCAACGGCATGTGCAAATTCCAAATACTCTTACAAATTTGATAGCTATGATACTTTACAACGTAATCCTGCCAATCGCGTTAGCACTCGCGTGCATACTCATTTATCATTTCGCCTTCCGACGTGAAAAGAAGGTGGAGAAGAATGAGGAAGAAAGTGAAAATGTCGATGATATTATCGACTCGTTGCCAATCCTTTACTATCTCGAGGAGATGATCTGCGACAACAATGGAACTGTTGTTGACCTGAAGGTGTGCAAAATAAACAAGCGTTGTCTTGACTTTATACCTGGAAGAGTTTCGCCTGTAGGCAAATACAGCAGCGACTGCTTCCCCGGAGGTCAGACGGTGTTTCTTGGAGCAGCCAACTCGTCGAAACAGCTTGGCAGCTTTGTTAATTTCCAGTATTTGGAGAAATATACCAATGTGTTCTACGATTGTGTGGCAAAGGTGCGTCCCAACACCAACTTCGTGGAGTTCTACCTTATTGACAGTTCCAACCTGCACAAGACTCATGAGGCTTTGCAGGGATTGCGCCGACAGATGGAGCTGGCGCTTGAGATAAGTCATATCACACCTATCAAGATGTATGTTGACACCAAGCTCATCACCCGACTTGAGCTCGACCGTGAAGGTGCGTCCGACCAGGCATTGAAGTATGTCACCACAGATGGCGACGAGACTTTTGCCAAGTTCTCGCAGGAGGCGCGCGATGAATTGCGCCATCAGCTCGACAACTTGGTTGAAGGCTCTATCGATAGAGTGAAATACGACATGGAGTGTCGTGAGGACCGTGGTGATGGCACTAAGACCGAATGGTATGAGGTGCGTATGGTTGTAGGCGAGCGTGACGCCAATGGCAATCCTAAGACTCTTGAAGGCTCTATACAGCTTGTCACTAAGCGCAAGCAGATGGAGAAGGTGCTTACTGATGCCAGAAAGAAGGCAGAGGAACTGAACAGTCTTAAGTCGGCGTTCCTTGCCAACATGAGCCATGAGATACGCACTCCGCTCAATGCCATTGT
Organism: uncultured Prevotella sp.; assembly: GCA_934230685.1. Lineage (GTDB taxonomy): Bacteria > Bacteroidota > Bacteroidia > Bacteroidales > Bacteroidaceae > Prevotella. The sequence goes on from CAKQFF010000046.1 coordinate 2,516, forward strand.
GGGATTCTCTGAACTCTTGTGCGGAGCCGAAACAAAGGAGGAGCAGGAGGAATACTCGCGTATTATCCAGTCGAACAGCGGTCAGCTTCTGCAGCTCATCAATGATATACTTGATATATCGAAGATAGAAGCCGGCAATATGGAGTTTATCGACAAGGAGTTTGACTTGAATGCCGTCATGAAGGAGACCGAGGAGTCGCTGCGCTTGCGCCTTGATCCGGATAAGCCTGTAACATTGAGCTGTGAGTTGGGCTTGCCTAAGTGTAAGCTTAATCTCGACCGCAACCGTATGGTGCAAGTGCTCACTAATCTTGTGACCAATGCCATCAAGTATACCGACAGCGGTTCTATCACCATGGGTTACAAGCAGAAGGGCAACATGCTTGAGTTCTACGTCAAGGACACAGGCTCGGGTATTGACCCCGACCACCTCGAAGACATCTTTGGACGCTTTGTCAAGCTGAATGCCTTCATGAAGGGCAACGGTCTTGGACTTTCCATCTGCAAGAGCATCGTCGCTAAGTTTGGCGGCAAGATATGGGCAGAGTCGGAAGTGGGCAAAGGCTCAACATTCCGTTTCACCATACCTTACGACTCAACAGCAAAGAAGATAGAGGAACCTGAACCAGTGGAGGAGAAACCCAAGCAGCCTGTGCAGCCAATGTCGCATAAGGTGACACCTGAGGACCAGAAGGTGCGCATACTTGTGGCTGAGGACAACGAGAGCAACTTCAAGCTCGTAAGTGCTATTCTCTCCCGTGAATACAATCTCTACCATGCCTGGAACGGCAAGGAGGCTGTAGAAGCATTCGACACATTCAAGCCTAAGCTCGTGATTATGGACATCAACATGCCCGTAATGGACGGTTATGAGGCATCGTCTCTCGTCAAGAAGAAGTCGCCCAACACCCCGATACTTGCCCTTACTGCCTATGCTACAAGTGCCGATGAGGAGAAAATACTTGCTGCAGGCATGGACGCATACATGGCCAAGCCGGTATGCATGCCACAGTTGCGCATGCGACTGAAGGACCTTCTGAAGAAGAGTGATGGTTGAGATAGAACATTCAGAATTGACAATATTCATTTAGATTAAAATTTAAGTTATGACAAACGGATTTTCTTCTATACGACACATATCCAGGATGTCATGGCGGTTGCTTATTATAGCAGCCGTCATGTCATTTGTCCTGCCGTGTCGTGCCCAGAACAATCCGCTTAAGATCAACGACCAGCTCTATCTGCTGTACGACCAGGCGTTCCGCCAACGCACCACAAAGAAAGGATGTGACATAGCTAAGCAGATGTATCGCCAAGCTACATCCATTGGCGACCATCGTGCTCAGGTTCTTGCCCTCACCATTCCAATGCTCTATTATTATAATGAGCGCAATGATGCTGAGTTTGAGAAGGCTGTGAATGAGTTGCTCGACAAGGCTCAACAGTATCATCAGGATAAGTATTATTATTTTGGTGTGTCCAACCGTGTGAACTACCTCTTGCTGCGTCACCGCATGTATGAGGCTCTGACTTATATACAAAGCAAGTCGGAGTATGCCAAGAAAAACAACCAAACCTATGGCGTTTATTCCACGCTCACCATGTTTGGACTGGTTCACAAAGTGCGCATGGAGATAGGACTCGCTATTGAGAAATACAAAAGCGCGCTTGAATATGCTCAAAAGAACTTGCCCTCGCAGAATGTGTCACCGCTATATTCCAAAATATCCAGCTGCTATGAGGATTTATATCGCTATGAGGAAATGCTCGAATATGCAGAAAAGGGTTTGTCGCTCTCGCGCACTGACGACCAGGCAGTTTATTTGTCCCGCAATGCCGCCTATGCCTCGTTTATGCTTGGCAATTATGCCAAGTTTAAGGACTACTACGATCGTTTTGCCAAACTCATAAAGCATGAGCCAAGTCCGCATGCTGTCAACCCAAGCGAGTGTGAGATGGGCATCATGAACCTTATGTATCGCAGCAACTACGATGAGGCGAAGAAGTGTATAGCCAATTTCCCTGGAAAAGGCTTTGCCCGCCAATACTGTCTGTGGATAGAATACAACCGTCTGATAGGCGACTATCTGGAGATGACCAAGGCGCAGACTACGCTCTACCGCTCCCGCATCAAGGCTCAGGACAGCGTGCGCTCAAACAACTTCATGGAGATGAACGCGCGATTCATCGACCAGAAACTTGAGTATGAGAACCAACGTCTTGAGATGGACCGTCAGCGACTGCTCTCGGACCGTCAGACAACAGAGCTTACTAACACCAACCTGAAGCTTGCCAATACCCAGCTAACGCTGCGCAACTCATCACTTGAGTTGCGTCGTGCCAAGTCGAACTCCGACCTCTTGCGATTGTCTTACGACAACAAACAGCTTGAGGCGGACAAACTGCAGCATGAGCTTAATGCTGAGAAGGCGCAAAAGCGTCTGCATGATGCGCTGCTCATTTCGGCCTTTGCCATTGGTGTGCTTTTGCTCATTGCTGTGTCGATATATATATGGAACCGACGCAAGCTGATGCTGCGTCTGGAACATGCCAACGACACACTCGAGCGCAACAATAATGAACTTCTGGAAGCCAAGGAGAAGGCAGTGGCTGCCGACCGCGTGAAGACGGTGTTCATACAGAACATGAGTCATGAGATACGCACGCCGCTAAATGCCATAGTGGGATTCTCGGAGCTGATAGCTGGCGACGACGGATCGCTCGACGAGGATATGCGCCACGACTTCGGCGAGCGTATAAAGACCAACTCCGACAACCTGCTCATGCTTGTGGGTGATGTGCTTGACACTGCTCAGCTTGAAAGCGGCACATACAACTTGCAATACCGCAGTGCTACAATTGGCGAGATATGCCTTAAAGCCATGTCGCTGTCAGGACAGCATAAACTGCCAGGAGTGAAGATGCAGCTTGAAACCGACGAGCTTGACAACATGCAGATTCACACCGACGTGAAACGAGTGGTGCAGGTGCTTGTGAATATGTTGTCGAATGCTGAGAAGAATACTACCAACGGCACTATCACTCTCGGATGCTCCACGAAGAGCAATCCTGGTATGGTGACATTCAGTGTCACCGACACTGGAATCGGAGTGCCAAAGGATAAGGCAGAAGAGATATTCAAGAGTTTCACAAAGCTCGACCAGTTTAAGCAGGGTCTTGGACTCGGATTGCATATCTGCCGCATCATTGCCGACCTGCTCGGAGGCAGAATATATCTTGACACCACATATACCAATGGTGCAAGGTTTATGTTTGCCATAAAGGCATAGAAGCTCAAATGATAAATGAGAATATGACTATACGTACACATTTATATATATCGGATAGCCTTAGGCGACAGCTGATTTTATTAGCTGTCGCTATTGCTGTTGTATGTCCTGCATTGGCGCAGAAAAATCCTTTCGGCATCAACGACAAGCTATATAATATGTATATAGAGGCGTATCGTATAAGCACAAAACCCCAATCGCTCGACATGGCCCGCGATATGTACAGCCAGGCATTGCAGCTGGGCGATAAGAAGGCACAGTGTATGGCCCTCACCCTGCCCGTGAACTATTGGTATTATCAGCGCAATCACCCTGAGCAGTTTTTTAATGCCGTGGATAAGTTGCAAAAGAAGGCTACGGAGTGTAATATTGAGCAATACTACTATTATGGTTTCTCAAACAAGGTGAACTATCTTTTGGTGACCGGTCGCATTGACGACGCAATAGAATATATCCATGAAGTGGAGGATTACGCACGCAGCCACAAGCATTATTTCGGCATATACTCCGGACTTAATGCTCTTGCTCAGGTCAGCAGGGCCACACGCAACACTTATCTTGCCATCAACAACTATCATGAGGCTTTGGAATTGTGCGAAAAGGTTCAACTCGACATGGAGAAATCAAATCTCTACCGCAAGCTCGCTGAGTGCTACTGCGAGATTTATGACTTCGACAATATGCTCCTTTATGGCATAAAGGGTTATGAGGAAAGCAGTTCTGTGATAATGAAGCAGCGAACAATCTGTGTCATCTGCGAGGCTGCCTTGATGCTTGGTATGCGTGATGTGTTCGAAAAGTATTATTCCATATACTTGGATTTGAAGAAGAGTGTGAGTGCCACTTCGCGCGATGCTGAGGAGCGCTCAATAGCCATGCTTAAGTTTATGCACGACGGCGACGCCGACAGCGCAATCTTCTATCTAAAGAGAATGCGGCAGACAGATATGGTGAAACGCTATCTGCACGAATGCTACCGTATAAAGAAAAACTACCAAGCGCTTGCTGTCGCACAGGACAGCTTCTTCCATGCCCAGCTTGTTGATATAGACAAATTGCAATCCATCAACTTCGTTGACATTAACGCGCGTCTTGTCAACACGGGCATAGACATGCAACACCAACTGTTGCTTGCCGAACGGCAGGAAGAAGACGCAAGACGTAAGAAGACAGAACTGCACAATGCCAACTTGAAACTCTCCAACACCCAACTGACGTTGCGCAATACTTCGCTCGAACTCTCGCGCACACGTATTGAGACCGATGTGATACGCCTCTCCTACGACCGCAAGAAGCTTGAGGCGTCACGCCTGAAGAACAAACTCGTCACTACGAAGGCAAAGAATGATTTCAGCAATATGGTGAAAATGCTTGGGGTGGGACTTGCATTTGTGGTGGTATTCAGTTTGGGTGTCTACCTCAAGACACGTTCCTCACTGCTTGCAGAACTGAAAGACACCCACCGTGACCTGAAGAACAACCACGATATGCTTATAATGTCGAAGCATCGTGCCGAGAAGGCAAACCGCGTGAAGACCGACTTCATCAACAATATGAGCGTTGACATACGACATCCACTCCATAGCATCACCTCGCTCTCGCGTCGTCTTGCCGAAGAGGGCAAGGAGTTGACCAAGGAGCAGAAGGCTGAAATGATAAGACAAATACGAACCGACAATTATGCCTTGCTAAAAATAGTCAATGGCATTTTGAAACAATAAAAAAGAATAAGGAGCGCAATTATGTTGCAACATAAACACATCATATTTCTACGGACTAACAAGAGTGTGAAGGGTAGGAGTGTAGCTCGTGCCCTTGTCCTTATGTTGTGTTTGTTGTTAGGCTCATTGCTTCATGCCCAAAACAATCCCTATGGCATAAACGACCAGTTGTACACCATGTACACCAAAGCCTACAGCAAGCGTATGACCAACGAGGGACTAACGCTTGCCAATAAAATGTATGCAGATGCCGTGCGCCTGAAAGACGGCAAGGCTCAATGTCTTGCGCTCAGTATCCCTATGCTTCATTATTATTATGAGGAAAACAAGGAGGAGGAGTTCCGTCAGGCGGTGAAGGCAATGCAAGACAAGGCTATAGAAACGGGTTACTTGCAGTATTATTATTTTGGCAAGACCAACACCGTGGCTTATCTGTTGTCCAATGGACATAAAGACGAAGCTTACAGATATGTATTGGAGTTTGAGCAGGAAACGCGCAAGAAGAACGATAAGCTCGGGCTGTTCAACGGGCTGAGCAGTCTTGCGCAGGTATATTACGCCTATCTTGACTTTGGCTCTGCAAATAAGGTGCTTGACGAGGCACTTAAGATAGGCAATGCTTATTTGCCTGAGCAAGACATGGCAACTATATATCGTAAGAAGTGCGAGAATTACAGTGGTATGTTTGATTATGAGAATATGGAGAAGGCTGCCGAATTGGGTTGGCGTATTGCCAAAACCAAAACCACACGCCAGCGTCTGCTTTTCTATCTTGTGTTCTCGGAGATTAAACTTGAGAAATATAATGAGGCACGTGAGCATTGTGATCTTTATATAAAGACATACATTAATGGAAATAACGCCACAAAGCGAATCTTTGCTGATGAACAGATGCTTATAATAAAGAAAATACTGGATGGCAACTACGCTGAAGCTTACGAAAATATAGAGACCATGCCGTCAGGATTCGGGCGTGATAGCATGCGTTTGCAAATGATGTGCAGCCAAATAATGGGCGACTATAAGTTGCTTTCAGAGCAAAAGGACAAATTCTATAAAATGTGGGTTTGGAATAAGGACAATTCAGACACAAATAGTCTGACGGAGCTTAACGCTATGTTCGTAAACAAAAAGAACGAGATTTTGAATTATGAACTCATGCTTGAGCATCAATGCTTGGAGAACCAGACGCGCCAATCTGAGATAGACAACAACAATCTTGACATAGCAAACACACAGCTCTACTTACGCAATTCTTCGCTCGAATTGATACGCACACGAACCAAGGCACAGGTGATGCGTCTGCAATATACCAATAAAAAACTCGAGGCTGACCAGCTGAGAATAAAGATTGCTGACCAGCGGGCAAAGCATGAGACTCAAAAGGTGCGTGTAGTGCTTGTGGCTACAGCCATGCTTGTCATATTGGTATTGTTGCTGTGGTACTTGCACTTTCATAAGAAGGTGACCACGCGTCTTAACGAAACTCATGCGCAACTCGAACGCAATCACGAAGCACTGGTAGAGGCACGCGACCGGGCCGAATCAGCCAACCGAGTGAAGACAAAGCTTATACAGAGCATGGGATGCGATGTGAAAGAAACGCTTGACTCTATAACGGGTTTTGCGGTGCTCATTGCAGACAACCCGACGAATTATACCAAGGAGCAGAAAGCCGAGTTCTACCGGCATGTACTCAAAAACACCGAACAGTTGTTGGGTGTTGTGAACGACGTGCTAAAAGAGGCACAGAAGGAATAAATTATTCACTATCATATATTATATGAGCAAACGCCGACATAAGATATCGACATCATTATCCACACGATTGTTAGTCTGGGCAATCGTGTGGATAAAGGCATGTTTGCCTGTTGGCGCACAGAACAATCCATATAAAATCCACGACTCTCTGTATCCTCTGTATCTTAAGGCCCATAAGGCAAGAAACGAGCAAGCCTGTCTGCCACTTGCCGATGAGTTGTATCGCAAGGCACGTGGCATAGGCGACCGTAAGGCGCAGGTGTTGGCTCTTATCGTTCCAATGCTGCACTATCAATACAAGCATGATGAGCCCAATTTTGAGCGTACACTCAAGCTGATGCAGGAAGAGGCTCTGAAATATGACTACGAGCAGTATTACTATTTCGGAATGACGAGCAAGGTGAACCTTCTCAGTAATATGCACCGTTACTATGATGCTTATATGTATTTGCAGCAGATGGAGGACTTTGCCCGTAAGCACAACCACCCTTATGGCATGTATTCGGGACTCATAGCCTTGGGCAATCTGCATTACGGACGAAGTGAATTGACGCTTGCTATAAGTAGCTACAAGCAGGCTCTTGAGATTGGCATGAAGTATCTTCCTGAGCAAGATAACGGTTCTATGTACCGACGTATAGCTGAGTGCTATGAGGAGCTATTCGACTACCATAACATGTTGCTCAATGCGAGGCAAGGACTTGCTTTGTCAAAAAGCCAAGGTGTGAAAACACGCTTGCTTAGAGCCATAGCCTATGCCGCGTTCATGCTTGGCGATATGCCGCTCTTCAGGCGCTACTATCATGAATACAGCAAGGAGATAAAGAGAGTGCCGAGTGCTGATGCGAGTGATTACTACGAATATGAGATGGCTGTGCTGTGGATGCTGAATACGGGTGACATGAGAAATGCGGAAAAATATATCCCCATCTCTCATGCGAATTTCAAACTACGTAATGCCCGTTTGAGTGAACTCTACTACAAGTGTGCTAACGATTATGCTGCTTTGGCACAGCACATGCAATCGCACTATACGTCAAGGTTTTTTAAAGTTGATAGTCTATATGCCTCGTTGAACATGGACATTGATGCGCGTTTCATCAATATTAGTGTGGAATTTGAAAACCGACAACTCGAAACCGAGCGGCAGCGTATGCTTAACGAGCGTCAGGCGATAGAGCTCAACAATGCCAATCTGGAGCTTGCCAATGCCCGGCTTGAAGTGAGCAACTCGTCGCTTGAAATCAAGCGCGTGCGTAACATGCAAAACCTTATTGGTTATTCCATGCGCAACAAGCAACTTGAAGCAGAACGTATTGCCAGTGAACTTGAGGCTGGCAGGGCTGCTAATGCAACGCAGCATACATTAGTGGTGGCGGTTTTTGTGGCTATGGCTGTGCTTGGCTTAATAGTGCTGATATGCTTGCGTAATAGACAACGTGTAATGCGCCGTTTGTATGGCATCAATCAGCAACTCGCTTCCAACAATGTCTCTTTGGTTGAGGCACGTGCCAACGCTGAGGCTGCAGATAAGGCAAAAACGCTGTTGCTGCGTAATATGAACTCCGACATACAGATTCCGCTTAATGTCATAGCGGAATACTCGCAGCGCATAGCTACGCTCAGTGAGGAAATGTCGCATGAGGAGAGGCGAAGACACTTCGGCGTGATTCAGGAGAACACATCGAAATTGCTTGAACTTATAGGCGACGCGCTCGAAAAGGCACAGAAATAAAAATACCTGTGCTTACTGCAGGATATTCAGCGACATAAGCTGTAGAGTGTTTACGATAACTGTTGTTTCATAACATTTAACTCCCTAAACGTTAGGAAATCAGTCAAAAAAGCGTAACTTTGCATTCTAATAGTATAGTATAGCCTGAAAAGGGCATGTTAATTAAGATATTAAGGAATAACAAAACACATAAAAATGGCACAAGAAGACGTTTTCAAGAAAATTGTGAGCCACTGTAAGGAATACGGTTTCGTGTTCCCAAGCAGTGAGATTTATGACGGTCTCGGCGCAGTGTATGACTATGGTCAGAATGGCGTTGAACTCAAGAACAACATCAAGGAATACTGGTGGAAGAGCATGGTTCTGCTCCACGAGAATATCGTGGGCATCGACTCTGCTATTTTCATGCACCCTACTATATGGAAGGCCAGCGGACACGTTGACGCCTTCAACGACCCGCTCATCGACAACCGCGACTC
>CAKQFF010000047.1 GCA_934230685.1 uncultured Prevotella sp.
TTGCGGCATAAAGTGCTTGTGGTGTTCTTCGCCGACAACGAGATGCGCGACTTCGTCAACAGTTCTCCACGCTCTACGGAGGAATACTACCAGCACGTGATTGTGGAGAAAATGCTCAATGAGCAGCGACTCATCGTGTCGCAGTTGCGCCAGCATGGCATATTGAGTATGCTAACCACGCCACAGAACCTATCGGTGGATGTGGTGAATAGGTATCTGGAACTGAAGGAGAGGCAGGCTATATAGGCTTCAGATAAAGTATATACAATATTAAATATTAGACTACTGAACTTCTGATTGTTCAGTTAGATTACTTACAAAGAAATGATTACTCCCAAGGAATATTACTCTTCGCGGATGGATTCGCTTGCTGCACGCATAGCGATACACCGTCGTCGCAACCGACTGTTTGTGAGTGGCGAGATAGCGTCGTTTGCCCTTTTCATTGCTTTCATATTTGCTTACGCTCAGTTGGAGTGGGGCAGTATGGGCGTGTGGGCTGCTGTGTTGTCGTTAATAATATATGTTGTGATTCGTCGCATGGACGAGCAAAACGAGGCCCGAACTGAATGGCTTGAGGCTTTGCGCGAGGTTTGCAGCAGAGAGATGGCCTATCTCGATGGCGACTATTCTGCATTCGACGATGGCGAACGCTATTCCGATCCGCAGCATCCTTTCACTATGGACATGGATGTCTTTGGCAATAAGTCGCTCTTTCAGCGCATCAACCGCAGCGTGACAACGGGTGGCAGCGACCGACTTGCCGCCTTGCTTTCGGCTGAACCAATAGGCAAGGATGGCGTAGTGGCTGACTGTGCCGACGTTTTTGACGCTGAGCTTTCGCCCGTAGATCGCATTCGTCAGCGTGGCGATGCCATTGACCTTCTTGCGCATTGCCCTGATTGGCGCACTGAGTTCTGTGCTGTGGGCATTGCCGAAAAGATAAACACCGATGCTGTGGCTCGTGCCATGCGCGATGTGAGCGATGTTAAGGTGGGCCGATGGGTTATGTCGCCCCTGACTATGGCTGTGGCTATGTTCATGGGGATAGGACTGATAGCTACCATTGTGCTTGCTGCCATGACCGATGTGCCTTCTAATGTGGCTGTGGTGTGGGCGTTGGCCCAATTGGGCATTGTGCTTGGATTGTGTCATGCCAAACTTATGGATATAAGCCGCACTGTGGGCAAACTGCATGGACAGATGGCTGCCTATGTGAAGTTGGTGAGGATTATCAGCGAGGACAGAGGTTTAAACGAAGAGGGAAGAGTGAAGAGTGAGGAATCCGTATGTAGGGTGGACAAGGGACTTATAGGCAGGCTTGTTGGTGCTACGGGTGGAGCTATAGGCTCGTTTCGCGAGATAGAGAAGATTCTTGCAGGGCTTGACCGCCGTGGAAACATACTTGGATTGATTTTCGCGGATATATTCACACTCAGCGACTTCCGTCTGCTGCGCCGTTTTGCCTTGTGGCAGCGTCACTATACTATGCAGATGAGTCGTTGGATAGCGGCTGTGAACGAGATGGATGCTCTTGTGTCGATGGCTACGTTCCGCTATAACGAGCCTCAGGGAGTAAGAGCTGAGGTGGTGAATGGCAATGATGTGGTCTACGAGGCTCGCGGATTGTATCATCCCTTCATTGGCTCTCACGCTGTGCGCAACGACTTTAACATTGCCGAACGCAACTATTACATCATTACCGGAGCAAATATGGCTGGCAAGAGCACTTTCCTTCGCTCGCTCGGGGTGAACTGGATTTTTGCCATGAACGGTCTGCCTGTGTTTGCCGACCAGTTGCGCATCTCTGTCTTCCCATTATTCACAAGTATGCGCACTACCGATGATCTGACGCGTGGCATAAGCTATTTCAATGCCGAACTGTTGCGCCTGAAGAGTTTGATAGCTTTCTGTGCCTCGCACGACAACACGCTCATCATTCTCGACGAGATACTCAAAGGCACCAACTCTGCCGACAAACTCGGAGGTTCGCGCCTTTTCCTCGAATATATGTCCAATAAGCGTGTCACAGGCGTCATAGCCACCCACGACCTTGAACTCTCACGTCTTGCCGATGAGCAACCAGAACGTTTCCACAACTATTGTTTTGAGATAGAGCTTGGCACTGATGTGACCTACACATACAAAATAACGCAGGGCGTGGCACGCAACCAGAATGCCACGTTCTTGCTGAAAGAATTGCTGAAATAGCCAAAAAAGCATTCACTTATTCTTTTTATGCAATTAAAAGATGTAATTTTGCACGTATGAAACAAAATAAAGTATCGTTGAGCAGCAAGCAGTATGCTGTGCCGTTCATTCTAATCACATCGCTCTTCTTTATGTGGGGCTTTGCACGTGCCATTCTCGACGTGCTCAACAAGCATTTTCAGAACGAGCTTGACATAACCATCACGCAGTCGTCTCTGATTCAGGTTACAACCTATCTTGGCTATTTCCTCATGGCTATTCCTGCCGGATTATTCATCAACCGACAGGGATATAGACGTGGAGTGGTGCTCGGACTCATCCTCTTCGGACTCGGTTCGCTTGCCTTCATACCTTGTTCCTTTGCCGGAACATTCTATGCTTATCTCATAGCCTTGTTTGTGATAGGTTGCGGACTGGTGTTCCTTGAGACATCAGCCAATCCTTATGTCACAGAGCTTGGTCCGAAGGAAACATCTACTGCCCGACTCAATTTCTCGCAGTCGTTTAATGGCGTAGGCTCTATGTTTGCCACTCTTGTTGTGGGCAGCTTCTTGTTCCAGAATAGCGGTTCGGGCGATGTGGGTAATGGTAGTGGCGGTAATGCTGTGGTTCCTTATGCCATTATGGGAGCCGTAGTGCTTGTCATTGCTATTGTCTTCTCGCGTGTTAACTTGCCTGAGATTCAGCATGAGGACGATGGCGAGACACATGAGGGAGGACATAACATCTCGCGCTTGTTCTCGAATGGATGGTTTGTGTTCGGACTGTTGGCTCTTCTCGCCTATGAGATAGCCGAGATATCCATCAACTCCTACTTCATCAACTTCGTAACGGGTCAGGAATGGATGTCGGCAGCCACTGGTTCTACAATCCTCACTGTGGCATTAGGACTCTTCATGCTTGCGCGTTTTGTAGGTGCGGCGATAATGAGCAACATGCCGGCAGAGAAGTATTTGCTGATATGTGCCATAGGCTCTGTAGTGAGCATCGCTGTGCTGTTGATGAACATTAGCATGACGGTTTCCGTTGGTGCGTTGCTGTGCAACTATATGTTCGAGGCTATCATGTTCCCAACAATCTTCTCGCTCACATTGCGTGGACTTGGCGGACTCACCAAGAGTGCATCATCAATACTCATGATGACACCAGTGGGTGGATGCGGCTTCTTGCTTATGGGTCTTGTGGCCGACCATACCGGCAACCTTGTCATCCCATTCATTATCCCTCTTGTGGGATTTGCCTTTGTATCGGCTTACGCCTATAAGTGTGTGAAAGGGTAAAATATAGTAGCCTTTTTCTTGCTATTCTTATAGTATATGCAATATTTTCCGTAACTTTGCATACATTATATAATGTAACACACGATGAGTATAGTCGAAATATTAAACGCAAACGACGGAAAGAAGCACTTTTCGTTTGAAGTATTGCCACCGCTCAAGGGTACTGGCACAGACAGATTGTTTTCCACGATAGAGAAATTCAGGGAGTTTGACCCTGCCTATATCAACATTACAACCCATCACAGCGAGTTTGTGTATCGCGAACTTGCTAATGGGCAGTTTGAACGTCTGCGTGTGCGTCGCCGTCCCGGTACGGTGGCAGTGGCAGCAGCCATACAAAACAGATTTGGCATTCCGGTCATTCCCCATGTGATATGCAGTGGTGCAAGTGCCGAGGACATAGAATACGAACTCCTCGACCTGCAATTCCTTGGTATAGAGAACCTGCTGCTTCTGCGAGGCGACAAGGCTAAGGAAGACCGCCAGTTCATGCCTACGCCAGGTGGATATTCGCATACCACTGAACTCATTGAGCAGTTGAACCATTTCAACGATGGTTTCTTCAACGATTGCACTCCTATCAAGAACCCTGGCAAGAAGTTCTCGTTCGGTGTGGCTTGCTATCCCGAGAAGCATGAGGAGGCTCCTAACCTTGAGATGGACATGGAGTATCTTAAACTGAAGCAGTATCTTGGAGCGGGATATGCCGTGACCCAGCTGTTCTACGACAATCAGAAATATTTCGACTTCGTGGCAAAGGCACGCGCTATGGGTATCACGATACCTATTGTGCCGGGCATAAAACCATTTGCCAAGCTCTCTCAGCTCACGGTTGTGCCTAAGACATTCCATTGCGACCTTCCGCAGGAGTTGGCGCAGGAGGTGGTGAAGTGTAAGACCGATGAGGATGCTAAGCAGCTTGGCATAGAATGGACCACCGAACAATGCAAGCAACTCTATGCGGCAGGTGTGCACAACATTCACTTCTATACGGTGTCGGCTGTCGACTCTGTGAGAGAAGTGGCGAAGAGACTGCTGTAGGAATGTTGAATGTGGAGTGTTGAATGTTGAATTGTCGGCTGCGCCGATGAGGAATTGTTCAATGTTGAATTTTTAATGTTTAATGTTGAATGTTGAGTTGTCGGCTGAGGCCGATGAGGAATTGTTCAATGTTGAATTTTGAGTAATAGGAAACAAATAAAAAAAACGATCTAACAAATGCAATTCGAGGAAGTCATAGGTCAAGAAAGTGCGAAGCAGCAGCTGCGCAAGTTGATTGATGAGGGACGTGTGCCCCATGCCATGCTCTTCTGCGGTCCGTCGGGCTGTGGAAAGATGGCGCTTGCTATGGCTTTTGCCTCGGAATTGTTGGGTCACAGTCCGTTATTGCGACAGTGGGGACATCCCGACTTGCATTTCTCTTTCCCTACTATCAAGAAGCCAAGTATGGGCTCTGAGCATCAGCCCACAAGCGATGACTACGCATCCGAATGGCATGACATGATAATGAATGGTCCTTATTTCACGCTTGAGCAGTGGATGACACAGATGGATGCGGAGAATCAGCAGGCTGTCATTACCGGAGGAGAGAGCGACCGATTGGCTCGCAAACTCTCGATAAAGTCGAGTCAGGGGGGATATAAGGTATGTATAGTATGGTTGCCTGAGAGAATGAACCTCACAAGTGCCAACAAGATGCTCAAGCTGCTTGAGGAACCGCCACAGCAGACAGTATTCATACTTGTGAGCGAAGACCCGGGCAAACTGATTGAGACCATACGCAGCCGCACACAGAGATTTGATTTTAAGCGCATCGACGACCAGTCTATCCAACAGGCTTTGATAGACAAACGGGGTCTTGACGAGGACACTGCCCACCGCATAACCCGACTTGCCAATGGCTCGTGGCTCGAAGCCATCAATGCGTTGAAGGCAGGTAATGAGAACCAGATGTTCTTCGACCTCTTCACTATGCTCATGCGCCTTGCCTACAGCAAGCGTGTGAAGGAACTGAAGAAGTGGAGCGACAGTGTGGCGGCATTTGGTAGAGAGAAGCAGAAACGACTGCTTGTGTATTGCAACAGAATGGTGCGCGAGAGCTTCATGTACAACTTCCATAACCCCGCTCTCTGCTATATGACTCTCGACGAAGAGAACTTCGCCAAGCGTTTTGCCCCATTCATCAACGAGAACAACGTCATAGAGATGACGGAAATGATAGAACGTGCATTGCGTGACATATCGCAGAATGCCAATTCCAAAATGGTGTTCTTCGACATTGCCATGCAAACCATCATATTAATAACACGAAAGAAATGAAAGATTTCAAAGACATGCAATTCAAGATATCCCGCGGTTGCGACCGAGGACTCTCACATTGCGGCTGCGGCAGACAGAATATGCAGCTCAATACATACGACTGGCTCTACGACGTGCCAGGCAATGAGGAGGACACCGACCTTGTGGAGGTGCAGTTCAAGAATACGCGCAAGGGATACTATCATAATGTTAATCACCTCGACCTATGCAAGGGTGATATAGTGGCTGTTGAGGCAAGTCCGGGACATGATATTGGTACCGTGACGCTCACAGGACGACTTGTAAAGCTGCAAGTGAAGAAAGCCAATCTTAAGTCGGCCGACGACATCAAGCGTGTCTACCGCATTGCCAAGCCGGTGGATATGGACAAGTACTATGAGGCTAAGAGCCGTGAGCACGGCACTATGATTCAGAGCCGACAGATAGCCAAAGACCTTGGCCTGCAGATGAAGATTGGCGACGTGGAGTATCAGGGCGACGGCAATAAGGCTATATTCTATTATATAGCCGATGAGCGTGTCGACTTCCGCCAGCTTATCAAGGTGCTTGCCGACACATTCCATGTGCGCATCGAGATGAAGCAGATTGGCGCACGCCAGGAGGCAGGTCGCATTGGTGGTACTGGTCCGTGTGGACGTGAGCTTTGCTGTGCCACATGGATGAAGAATTTTGTAAGTGTGAGCACTAATGCCGCACGTATACAGGACATTTCGCTCAATCCGCAGAAGCTTGCAGGTATGTGTGCCAAGCTGAAGTGTTGTCTCAACTACGAGGTTGACGACTATGTGGAGGCTGGCAAGAAGATGCCGTCGCGCGATGTGGTGCTGCAAACTCTCGACAACGACTACTATCTCTTCAAGTCGGACATTCTTGCCGGACTCGTGACTTATTCCACTGGCAAGGGGGTGGCTTCCAACCTCGAGACAATCACAGCCGAGCGTGCGCGTGCCATTATAGAGATGAACAAGCGAGGCGAAAAGCCTGAGTCGCTCACCGAGGACGGTAAGATAAAGGAGAATGCTCGTCCTGCCGACTTGCTTGCCGACGCTGACATCAGCCGTTTTGACAAGACCAAGAAGAAAAAGAAGAAGCAGCCTAAGAAGCAGCAGTCAAGAGACAACGCTGCGCCTAACGCTCAACCCAAGGACAATGCCGCGCCTAACGTTCAGCCTAAAGGCAATGCGGCACCCAATGCTCAACCTAAGGCAAATGCCACGCAACGTGATGGCGAGCGTCGGGATAATGGCAATCAGAGACCACAACGTCGTGATAACCAGCGTCGTGACAACCGTCAGCAGCGTCAGCCTAATGGTGCGTCTAAGCCACAGCAACAGCAGAATGTGGGTCAGAAGCCGCAAGACGTACAGAACAAAAGTCAGCAGAACGCTGAACCGAAGCAATGAGAAAGCAATTGGTTTTTGTCTTCATGGCAGCAATGCTTATTATGATTGCTGCCTGCAACCGGCGACTTGTGTACGACAAGTATGTGAGTACTCCAGTCGCCGGTTGGGAGAAGAACGACACTCTATCGTTTGAGATCTCGCCCGTAGACAGTGCTACAAGCTATCAGTCGTATTTGGGATTGCGTATTACCGACGCTTATCCGTTCACGGCTCTCACGCTGATTGTGGAGCAACACGTATATCCCCGCGACGAGATTAAGATAGACACTGTGCATTGCCAGCTCACCGACGACCGTGGCAATGCCACTGGCAACGGACTGAGTTATCATCAGTATAAGTTCCCAATAACGCTTATGCAGTTGCAGCATGGCGACTCAATCCATGTGCGAGTGCGTCATGACATGAAGCGCGAAATACTTCCAGGTGTGAGCGATATAGGAATGTCGCTACGCCGAGAATAATAAGCAAAAGACAGGCAATAGTAATTTTACTGCCTGTTTTTTTGCGACATATTATAAGTTTAAGTAACTTTGCACCTAATATAAAAGACTGTTACCAATGAGTGTAGTAAAAATAAAGGACAAGACATTCAAGACCTCTATCCCCGAGGCACAGATTTTGGAGCGTGTGAAGGCAGTTGCCGAACGCATCAATACCGATATGGCAGACAAAAACCCATTGCTGCTCGCAATGCTCAATGGCTCGTTTGTGTTTGCCGCAGATCTTATGCGCGAGATTACAGTGCCGTGTGAGATTTCGTTTGTTAAGATGTCATCGTATCATGGCACATCGTCTACTGGCAAGGTGAAGCAGCTTCTCGGCCTCAACGAGGACATAAAGGGACGCACTGTAATCATTGTGGAGGATATAGTGGAGTCGGGACTCACATTGAAGACATTGCTTGAGACTCTTAAGGAGAAGGAGCCTGCCGATGTCCAGATCTGCACTCTGCTGTTCAAGCCCGATTGCCTTCAGGTGCCGCTTGACATTAAATACGTTGCCATGGAAATTCCAAATGATTTCATCCTTGGCTATGGTCTCGACTACGACCAGCAGGGTCGCAACCTCAGAGACATATATACTGTTGTGGAGTAATATTCAATATATAATAAACATTCTTAAAGTAAAAAGATGAAAAACATCGTAATTTTCGGTGCCCCAGGTTCAGGTAAAGGTACACAGAGCGACCTTATGATTGAGAAGTATGGTTTCAACCATATCTCTACAGGCGACGTTCTTCGTAGCGAAATCAAGAATGGCACAGAGCTTGGCAAGACTGCCAAGGGTTTCATAGACAATGGTCAGCTTATCCCTGACGAACTCATGGTGAATATTCTCGCCAGCGTATACGACAGCTTTGGCAAGGAGCACAAGGGCGTAATCTTTGATGGTTTCCCACGTACTATCCCGCAGGCTGAGGCTCTTAAGAAGATGCTTGCTGAGCGTGGCCACAAGGTAGCTGCCATGATTGAACTTGACGTTCCTGAGGATGAGCTTATGACTCGCCTTATCAAGCGCGGTCAGGAGAGTGGTCGCTCGGACGACAATGCTGAGACTATCAAGAAGCGTCTCGACGTTTATCACAACCAGACTGCTCCGCTTATCGAGTGGTATAAGGGTGAGGGCATCCACCATCACATCGATGGCCTTGGTGAGCTCAACCGTATCTTCGGTGACATCTGCTCGGTAATCGACGCTCTCTAATTGGGAGTTTGTAGGTATCGATAGATACCACAGAGAAAAGAATATAAATATATTCAGTATAAAAGCCTGATAGAATACATCGACAAGATGCACTCTATCAGGCTTTTTTATCCTTGTATTTTGCATGTTTCTCTCCATTCCGTAGGATTAGCCCCATAATATTTCTTGAAGCATAGCGAGAAGAAGCGTGGTAAACTGAAACTTTTAGCGAATTAGAAATGTCTGTTTCTTGCATTTTAGCGAATTGAAAATGTCTGTTTTGTGCATTTTAGCGAATTATAAAAGGTCGTTTTGTGCATTTTAGCGAAGTTTATGGTATTTAAAATGCTGATATCCAATGTAAATGTGTATATTTGTATCGTGATAAATAAATACAACTATAAAAACAATATTTATGGTGGATGAGAAGTCAATAATTCAGGTGTTAGCTGAGCAAAAGGAATATGTTGAAGGTTATGAGCCTGATAAATGGGTAGAAAGGCGTGAGGAACAATTTTTCGAATTTGACAGTTCGCTTGCGCAGGTTGTTATTGGAGTAAGACGAAGCGGAAAATCGACGCTTTGTCATAAAGTGTTGTTGGAACATCATGTGAAATATGGTTATGTAAACTTTGATGACGACCGTTTGGCAAATCTGAAAGTAGAAGATTTGAACACGGTCTTGTCTTGTATTTATCAGATATATGGTATAGATATTAAATATATATTTCTTGATGAGATACAGGATGTAGATGGTTGGCATTTGTTTGTCAATCGGCTTCTTCGTGCGAATCAACACGTTGTGGTTACAGGAAGCAATGCAAAACTTTTGAGTAGTGAATTGGCAACACATCTTACCGGCAGATATAATGAAATCCATCTCTTTCCTTTTTCGTTTCGTGAATATTGCGAATACCATCATATTAATACAAATGGTGTAACCACTAAGGGAGAAGCGGAAATGAAGCGTGCTTTTATGGAATATATCATGGATGGTGGTTTTCCTGAAATGCAGAATATACGCAATAAGCGTGGATATGTGCAGAGTCTTTTAGAGGCTATTGTCACAAAAGATATACAGCAGCGTTTTAAAATACGTAATGTTGATGTGTTGCGTAAGATATCCAACCATCTTATTAATAATGTTTGTCAAGAGGTGAACTATGGAAATATAGCTGAATTATTGGGTACTACCGACCAAACTGTAAAAAAATATGTTGATTATTTACGTCAGGCTTTTCTTATACAGTTGCTTTGTAAACATTCATTTAAGAGTAAAGAAAGGATTAGAAATGCAAAAGCATATATTGTAGACCCAGGACTTCAGAATAACAGAGAGAACTCGTTTGCAGCGGATAATGTTGGTTGGCGTTTGGAAAATGTTGTATACATAGAACTCTTACGTAGATGTACAAATGACTTTCTGGACATATATTACTATAAGGCCTCTCCACGTTCTAAGGAGGTGGATTTTGTCGTGTGCAATCAAGACAAGACAGTTGAATTAATACAGGTGGCTTATGATATAGAAAACGAAAAAACATACAACCGAGAGACAAGTTCGCTTGTTAAAGCTTCAACATCATTGCGTTGTGAAAACCTCACACTTATTGCATTCACCAAGACAAGAGTGGTTGAAATCGAAGGAAAACGTATAAAGATATTACATGCTATAGATTGGTTGTTGAACAGATAAAGGCTTAACCATAATGCTTGTTCATAATACTTCTTGAAGCATAGCGAGAAGAAGTAAGTGTTTTTGGTGAATATCTGTAGGCTGATGGAAGCGCGGCAAATGTAAGTCGCTTCTGTCAGCCTTGTGTATTTGCGGTAGTTCACATTGATAGCAGAAGGCGTAGATAATAGGTAAGTTCGATTTCTGCCTAGGGCCTTTATTATCATATATGCAACACCTGTAAATGACCTTACTGATACGAAGCAGAATAATATGATGTACAAAACGATGGAAAATATGGCACTGTGGACATGTACAGGAAAACTGAAAGTTTTTTAGAAAAATTACACGCTGTTTTAGCAATACATATTCGCTGAATAGTTACAGATTGGAGAGATGATTTAAAATTAATGAAAAATATCATAACGAGTAAGGATTCTTTGCATATATCAACAGATAGAGCATTGCAGATATTCTATGATTCAGATGTTTGCCGTATGCTACATGACAAAGAATTTGGGCTTCATCTGATGAGTGATACGTATATCGTTAATGACTTGATAGAAGAGTTGAGAGGAAAGCAATAATATAACAATGGATAATTAGAGGGGAAGATTAGCTCAGTACTAAGTCTTCCTCTTTTTCTTTTGTCTTTGGAAATTGTCTATGAAGGAGCCGGAGTTATTCAGACAAACAGTAGCAAAAATAGTAGCAATTATTATAAATAAAAAATGCTAAATAGTTGATGGTTAACTATTTAGCATTCTCTGGGTGCGCCTGAAAGGGCGCAAACAATATCTTTGTATTTGATTGTTTTCCAGATGTTTACGAATTACTTATAGTAAAA
>CAKQFF010000048.1 GCA_934230685.1 uncultured Prevotella sp.
ATGGCATGGGAAGAGAATTCATGTATCTGTCTTAACATGCAACTAATCGCTATTTTATCCCGAATTGGGGTATAAAATAAGAAATACATATGATTTTCATGATTTTCTCAAAAAAATTATTGCTTATTAGAAAAAAAATGATAATTTTGCAGTTGAAAAAAACTAATCATATACAAACCAACGTAATTTATTTTACTTAAAAATAGAGAAGTAAATAATTTTACCAATAAAGAGAAAAGATTAAAATCACTAATACAATCAGAAAAATTAACTAAAATTTACTTCTATGTCAAAACGAGTACAAACGGTCGGCATAATGATGGCTCTTATGGCTTTGCCCTCAGGAGTTGTTTATGCTTCGACATCACATGCTCAGACTGTAGCACAGAATGTGCAGCAGGATGCAGATTGTAAGGGAGTCGTAATTGACGCCACAGGCGAGCCTGTTATTGGTGCTTCAGTAGTAGTGAAAGGCAAGACAGGAGCTGGTACAGTTACTGATATCGACGGCAACTTCACACTCAAGAATGTGAAGAAGGGCGAGACTCTGCGCATCACTTCCCTTGGAATGACCCCTGTTGAGGTCGTATACAATGGCAGCAATGTAAAGGTGACACTTAAGGACGACTCTAAGGCACTTGACGAGGTGGTAGTAACCGCTCTCGGTATCAAGCGCGAGCGCAAGTCGCTTGGTTATGCCATTCAGGATGTTAAGGGCGACGCTATCCTTAACTCACATGAGAACAATGTGGCTAACGCCTTGACTGGTAAGATTGCCGGTGTGCAGATCACACGTTCAAGTAATGGCCCTGGCGGTTCTTCTAAGATTCAGCTCCGTGGTAACAACTCTGTGACTGGTCTCAACCAGCCGCTTATCGTAGTCGACGGTGTGCCTATGGACAACTTCACTGGTGCCGATAACAACGACTACTGGAACCCGTCTGCCGATATGGGTAACGGTCTTTCGGATATCAACCCTGAGGACATCGAGTCTATGTCTGTGCTCAAGGGTGCATCGGCTGCTGCCCTCTATGGTTCACGTGCAGGTAACGGTGTAATCCTTATCACAACTAAGTCGGGTCGTCAGACCAAGGGTCTTGGCATTACTGTCACTGGTACTGTTTCTGCCGAGAGCATCTTCATGAAGCCTGATGTGCAGACTACATACGGTCAGGGTACACAGGGTGTATATAACTCTACCAGCGGTCTTAGCTGGGGTCCGCGCATCGAGGGTCAGGAGTATTTGCGCTGGGATGGCCAGAAGGTAAAGATGCAGTCTTACGACAATCTCGACAACTATTATGGCACTGGTACAGAGTTGCAGGAGAATGTAACCCTCTCTCAGCAGTATG
Source organism: uncultured Prevotella sp. (assembly GCA_934230685.1). Taxonomy (GTDB): domain Bacteria; phylum Bacteroidota; class Bacteroidia; order Bacteroidales; family Bacteroidaceae; genus Prevotella. Next base: position 1,353 of record CAKQFF010000048.1, read on the forward strand.
GCAAGACATCTATCTATGCCTCTATGACCAACATGAACAACAAGTCGATGACTCCGGGTGCCAAGCTCAACCGTACCAACCTCATGCTTCGTGGCGTGACATCATTCGGCAAGAACGATGCTTGGACATTCGACGGCAAGGTGCAGTATATCCGCAACAAGGCTAACAACCGTCCGGTTTCGGGTAACAACAACAACAACTCTGCCCTCGGACTCTTCACCTTCCCGACAACTCTTGACATTCGCGACTTCGAGAACTGCATCGACGAGAACAACGAAATGGTATGGTGGAACAAAGACGGCAACAACCCTTACTGGATGAGCAAGTACAGCCTCTCGGATGACTCGCGCGACCGTTTCCTCATGAATGCTTCGTTGAAGTATAAAGTATTGTCGTGGTTGACTGCCGAAATCAAGGCCGGTACCGATATGTATACACTTGAGGCTACCCGCCGTGTGTACTCGGGCAACTCAAACGTTACTACTCTCTATGAGCAGAACATCAACCACTTCTATGAGAACAACTTCAGCTACCTCCTCACAGCCACTAAGGACAACATCTTCGATAAGTTTGGTGGCACTGTGACATTCGGTGGCAACCTTATGGCTACCAAGAAGACTGGTATGAAAGGCTTGGCTTCAAAGCTCGTCATTCCTAACAAGTTCTCTCTGAACAATGGTGAGAATAAGGCAGACATCTCTGAAACCTACACACAGAAGAAGATCAACTCTCTCTATGGTACAGTAGGCATAAACTATGATGGATGGGCTTTCCTCGACGCTACATTCCGTAATGACTGGTCGTCGGCACTTTCCAAGGAAAACCGCTCGTTCTTCTATCCTTCAGTGTCTGCATCATGGCTCTTCGGCGAGATGTTCAACAAGATTGGCAAGAAGATGCCTTCTTGGTTCTCGTTCGGTAAGATCCGTGCTTCTTATGCCGAGGTAGGTAACGATATGGATCCGTATCAGCTCTACAACCTCTACTCTACAAGCCCTGACTCTCATGGCGGTATCACAGCTTCGAGCAGCAACACTCTTTACAACAAGAATGTGAAGAACGAGCTTATCAAGTCGTATGAGGTGGGTGTGGAGTTGAAGTTCCTCAACAACCGTTTGGGATTGGACTTCGCATGGTATAAGTCGAACGCTACCAACCAGTTGATGAACCTCCCGGTTAACTCGCTTTCTGGCTACAACTACAAGAAGATCAATGCTGGTGACATCCAGAACACTGGTGTCGAGTTGATGGCTTATGCTACTCCTATCCGTACAAAGGACTTCGAGTGGACAATCAACTACAATATCTCTCATAACAACAACACCATCAAGGACCTCTACGACGGTGTAGACCGTTATCAGCTTGGCGGTTACGACAATATCCGCATCTATGCTATTAAGGGTGGCAAGTATGGCGAGATTTGGGGCACCAAGTTCCTCCGCGTAGAGGATGGCCAGTATAAGGGTCAGCTTCTTCTTACATCCGACGGTCTGCCACAGGCAACATCCGAGATGGAGAAGATTGGCGACCAGCAGGCTACATGCAACATGGGTCTCACCAACAGCTTCTCTTACAAGGGATGGAACCTCAGCTTCCAGATTGACGCACGTATTGGTGGAGAAATCTTCTCTGGTACAAACGCCATGATGCAGCGCTCTGGTACAGCAGCTGCTACAGCTCCTGGCGGCAAGCGTGTAGACGACATGGTAGTGGCAGGTGTATACAAGGACGCAAGCGGCAATTATGTGCAGAACACCAACAAGGTGACAACACAGCAGTATTGGAATGCCGTGGCTGGTACTGGCAACATGGGTATCGGCGAGGCTAACATCTATAGCGCAAGCAACATCCGTCTGCGTAACGTGTCTCTCGGCTACAATGTGCCTACTAGCATCCTTGCAAAGACCAACTTCATTCAGTCGCTCAAGGCTGGTTTCACTGTGACAAATGTCTTTATGATTCACAGCAACATGAACGGCATCGACCCTGAGTCGGTATTTGCTACAAGCACCAACGCAACTGGTTTCGAGTATGCAGGTATACCTACAACTCGCAGCTTCGTGTTTAATGTATCAATCGGTTTCTAATCAATTAATGAAAACAATTTATGAAAACGAATAAATTCATAATGTCTGCTATGATGGCACTCGCTCTCGGTGGAGCGATGACATCTTGCTCTGACTTTGAAGAGGTGAACGAGAACCCGATGTCAACGGGTGCAGACAAGATAAAACCATATTATTCGCTCTTTAACTCTATCCGCGGCGCACAACAGAATCCGGATATTGCCGAGCGTTTGTTTGTTATCAACTGGATGGGTGCTGCTCGTCAGGGCTCCGATTATGATGTTCCTGCAGGCCGCAGCTATGATGCCTACAACGAGGCTGCTTTCAGCCAGATGTCTTCATGGCTTAAGAATGCCTATACTGCTGTAGCATTGGCTGAGAATCCTCAGGGCACTGTCAGCGCTCATGAGAAGGAGTTCTATCCCAATGTTCTCCAGTTTGCACGTATCTGGCGCGCTTATCTTATGAGCGAGTTTACCGATGATTTCGGTCCGGCTCCGCTTGATGGTTTCCAGGGCAATGCTCCTACATTCAGCTCTGAGAAGGACGTTTATTACTGGATGCTCGATGAGCTTGCCGACGCTATCGGAAAGATCAACACATCGGTTGAACCTAACGCTTCGGAGAAGAAGAACGACCCGGCTTACGAGTTCAATGCTGCTAAGTGGAAGAATTATGCTATCTCTTTGCGTATGCGTCTTGCCATGCGCCTCTCTGAGGTAGACCCAGATAAGGCTAAGAGTGAGTTTGAGGCTGCCGTAAAGCAGGGACAAGGCATCACTACTGCCGACGGAACATTCCGTGTTCAGGAATATCCGGGTTGGGACGATTGGTCTGGCGTAATGAGCCGCTCATGGGACTCGCAGATTATGACCGCCACAATGGCAAACCTTACCACCAACTTTGGTGGCACTAACTCTGTTGACGCTCTTGCAAAGGTGGTGAAGTCGACAACTACCGACACAGAAGGCAATGAGGTGGCTAACCGTTATGCAGCATACGTAAAGGACGCTTCCAACTATCTTGGTTTGGACATCAACAAGCATGCAGGTCCTTATACCGACAACCCGACAAAGCAGACATTCTTCGACGGTCTGCCTTCGAAGGTAGACCCACGTGCCTTGAAGTATTTCTTCCTGCCGGGTGACTATGCCAACCGTTTGCAGACAGGCTATGTAGGTGCCTTCAACTCGGAAAAGGCTTCGCATAAGCAGTGGCTTATGGACAAGGACAAGAAGGCTGAAGCAACTATCGACGCCACATTCACATGGAATGGTCTGAACGCCGGTTATGGTCATGATGAGGCTGCTACAAACAATGGTCTTATCAATGGCTCGGAGATTGTGACTGGCTCATATGGTGCCGAGGGTACATATCCAGCCATTGCCGATGACTATCGCAACAACACCAACAAGCGTGTGTTCTTCGGTCCGTGGGAGACTTACTTCCTCTTGGCTGAGGCTGCAGAGCGCGGATGGAGCGTAGGCACAACAGCCAAGGATGCTTACTATGCAGGTATCAAGGCAAGCTTCGCGTATAACGACATGGAGGATCTTTATGACGCATACATCGCTTCTGACGATTACAACCGTGTAGGTACATCAGTAAACTGGGATCATACAACCGAGCCTACTGCTACACAGATGACTATCAAGAGCGCGTATACTGGTGTAGAGTCTACAGTGACCTACAACTATCCTAACGCTCAGAACATCATGTATCCTGGCAAGAAGCTCAACGACCACATGACAAAGATTATCACTCAGCTCTACATAGCCAACACTCCGTGGTTGCCGCTTGAGAACTGGAACAATCACCGTCGTCTTGGTCTGCCGTTCTTCGAGATTCCAACTTCTACTATGTCGCTTACAAACATGCCAGAGTGGTCGGTTGAGTCTTACAAGAAGGCACAGAACATCAATCTGTTTGTACAGCGTCTGAAGTATCCTACAACTCTCCAGTCGTCGGATGCTGATGGCTACAAGCAGGCTGTCGGTCTGCTTAAGGGTGGAGTTGACAGCCAGTACACTCCACTGTGGTGGGCTATTGGTGGTCATTGATTTGATTGTAGCTAATAGTTGGGCTTGATGCCTAAGAAATCGTAACCACTTACTTATAATAGTAGGTTGGAGAAAGTCTTAATAGAAGACTCTTTTGGGGTCTTCTATTAAGATCAACCCTCAAGTATTATTAAGACCAAGCCCGGTCTTAATAATACTTTCCAAATAGGGTTTTATCCCCATATCACATTTTTCTTTCTTATATTTTGCTGTACAACAGTACATTTTCCTTTTTTTTTCGTAACTTTGCACAAATGGCGTCTATTGCATTGGATAACAGCATTCCCAAGTGTGATGCGCTATGGCTCCGGACATTTTTTACTGGAGTGATTGATTATTATTCTGAAACTTTTATAATAAGAAAGAAGCAAAAAATGGCAGAATCCAATTTCGTTGACTATGTGAAGATATATTGCCGTTCGGGCAAAGGTGGCAGGGGCTCTATGCACTTGCGTCATGTGAAGTACAATCCTAATGGAGGTCCCGACGGTGGCGACGGTGGACATGGCGGAAGCATCTATCTGCGTGGCAACCATAACTACTGGACATTGCTCCACCTCAAGTTCCAGCGTCACGTCTTTGCAGAGCATGGAGGCAATGGTGGTCGCGACAAGTGTCATGGCAAGGACGGTAAGGATATTTATATCGATGTGCCGTGCGGAACCGTGGTGTATAACGCTGAGACTGGCAAATATGTGTGCGATGTAACCTACGACGGTCAGGAAGTGCTGCTTCTTAAGGGCGGTCGTGGTGGATTGGGCAACTTCCAGTTCCGCACTGCCACCAACCAGACTCCACGCTACGCTCAGCCAGGCGAGCCTATGGAGGAGATGACTATCATCCTTGAGCTTAAGTTGCTTGCCGATGTAGGTCTTGTGGGTTTGCCTAATGCAGGCAAGTCGACATTGCTTTCTGCAGTGTCGAGTGCGCGTCCTAAGATAGCCAACTATCCATTTACAACGCTTGAACCGTCGCTTGGCATTGTTGACTACCGCGACCACAAGTCGTTTGTAATGGCCGACATTCCTGGTATCATAGAGGGAGCAAGCGAGGGCAAGGGTCTCGGACTGCGATTCCTTCGTCATATTGAGCGCAACTCGTTGCTGCTCTTCATGGTGCCTGGCGATACCGACGACATAAAGCGAGAGTATGAGCTGTTGCTTAACGAGCTGGAACAGTTTAACCCCGACATGCTCACCAAGCATCGTGTGTTGGCTGTTACGAAGTGCGACTTGCTCGACGAGGAGCTGATGGATATGCTTCGCGAGACTCTGCCTGATGACCTTCCGGTGGTGTTCATATCGTCGGTGACAGGCTTCGGCATACAGGAACTCAAGGATATTCTGTGGCGTGAGCTTAATGCCGAGAGCAACAAACTCCAGGTAATCACTTCGGAGGACACACTTGTTCACCGCGACAAGGATATGAGCCGATTCGCCGACGAGCTTAAGGCTGAGGGCGAGGACGAGATAATATATCTTGACGACGAGGACATCGAGGATGCTGACGACATAGAGTATCTCGACGACTTTGAATATGAGAAGGACTCAAAAGATGAGTAATCAGAATCCAGTCCTTACCTATTATAATATGTCTGACGGTGTGGTGGCTTTCTCTACCACGCGTCATGGCGGAGTGAGCGAGGGCAATTATGCCTCGCTCAACGTTAATGAGTATTGCGGCGACAATGCAGAGCATGTGGCTGCCAACCGCCAGTTGCTTGCCGCCGAACTTAAGGTTGACACCAACCGTATAATTATTCCCCGCCAGACACATGGTGTTGAGACACGTATCATAGGCAGTGAGTTTCTTGCTTTGCCAGAGAATGTGAAGCGTATGCTGCTCGAAGGTGTTGATGCTGTAATGACTAATGTCAAGGGAGTTTGTATAGGAGTGTCTACAGCCGATTGCATTCCTGTTTTGCTTTACGATGAGGAACATCATGCAGCTGCTGCCATTCATGCAGGATGGCGAGGCACACAAGCACGCATTGTACACAAGGCTGTGCTCGAAATGCGCATGGCATACAACACCGACCCAGCAAAGCTGAAGGTTGTGGTAGGTCCTGGCATTTCAATTGAAAACTTTGAAGTGGGCGATGAGGTGTATGAGGCGTTTGAGCAGGCTGCGTTCGACATGGATGCTATTGCCGAGGAACGAATAAAACGCAATCCAGATGCTGACGACCCCGCAAAGCGCTTCGAGAAGAAATGGCATATCAACTTGCCGCTCGCCAACAAGATGATGCTTATGCACACTGGTGTGAAGGAAGAGAACATACAAATGTCGGACATCTGCACCTACGACAATGCCAGCGACTATTTCTCGGCACGTCGCCTGGGAGTGGAGTCGGGACGAATTTATACGGGAATAATATTGAACTAAGAAATTCTTTTATATAATGAACATACGCAAAATCCTTTTACCTATAGCCTTCGTCTTGGTGCTTGCCACCACGGCGTCGGCTCAAACAAAGAGACAGTTTACTGCAGCAGAACAAGAGCAGATTAGTGTGGAAACTCCTGGACTCTTCACGCGTTCCGATGCCTTCAACGTTGATTTCAGTGCGTTGAAGGCATCGGAATATTCATTCCCATTGCCTGTAGGCAAGACTACAGTGCGCAAGAATAACTCGATGGAGATAACAACTACGGAGGGAGATGCTGTGAAAGCAATGTTCGAAGGCACCGTAAGACTGTCGCGCAAACAGTCGGAACTTGGCAATGTGATTGTAATACGCCACCGCAACGGATTTGAGACTGTCTATGGCAACAATGCGCAGAATCTCGTGAATGTGGGTGATTATGTGCGTGCCGGACAGACTATCGCCATTGCTGGTAGCCGTGATGGCAAGATATTCTGCGATTTCTCCATCATGCTGAATGGTGGTAGAATTAATCCTTCGGCAGTAATCAATGTCAAGAACCATCAGCTGCGCCGGCATACTCTGCTCTGTGAGAAAGACGGACAGTATGTCAATGTGAGTATTCTTGGCGACAAGGTGGATATCGAGGAGGTTGAAGAAGAGATTGTGCTCGATGACGCCTTCGAGAATACTGCCACGTTCAAATGGAATCTTGAGCAAATGGAGAAGCAACGTTGGGCTTATCCACTGCCTGGAGCAAAGGTGATAAGTCCTTACGGAGGCAAGCGTCGTCACGCTGGTGTTGACCTCAAGACAGAGCCAAATGACGAAATATTCGCTGCCTTCGACGGTGTGGTGATTCGTTCGTCGCCTTATGCCGGCTATGGCAACTGTATTGTCATTCGCCATGCCAACGGCTTGGAGACGCTTTACTCTCATCAGTCGAAGAACCTCGTGAAGGTGGGTGACAAGGTTAAGGCTGGTCAGGTGATAGGTCTTACCGGACGTACCGGACGCGCCTCTACAGAGCATTTGCACTTTGAGACCCATTTTAAGGGTAGACGCTTCAATCCGAATCTTATCTTCGACCATGCATCGCATGATTTGCAACAGTCAACATTGACATTGACAAAAAATGGTGGTATCACGTCGAAGAAGAACTAAAAGATGGGGTAACGGTTGAAAAATACACAGTGGGCACTGTAATTCGAAAAAAATAATTACTTTTGCACAAGTAAAAATATCATATATACGTATTATAAAAGATACTGTCGCTTGTGGGCGGCAAATATTAAAAACTAAAAGATCAACTAATATGGAAGAGAACAAGAATCTGTTTCAAGAAGTGAACGAGGGTTACACCATGCACGAGGCTATCGAGGAGGCAAAACGTTGCCTGCACTGCAAGGTGCCGCAGTGCAAGAAGGGATGTCCTATAAGCCATGATATTCCCGACTGGATACACGAGCTTTCGATGGGTAACTTTGGCAACGCCATGCACATCATCAACGAGAAGAGCAACCTTCCGGCTGTGTGTGGTCGCGTGTGTCCTCACGAGAAACAGTGCGAGGGTCATTGTGTGCTTGGCAAGAAGGGCCAGGGCATTCATGTGGGCAAACTCGAGCGTTTCCTTGCCGACTTCGATGGCGACATGGGGCTGATACGCGAGAAGCTGTTGCCTAAGACACGTGGCAAGGTGGCTGTCATTGGTTCGGGTCCTGCAGGACTTACTATTGCTGGCGACCTATCGCGTCAGGGCTTCAATGTTGAGATATTCGAGATGGAGCCAGAACCGGGTGGAGTGCTTATGTTTGGTATTCCTGAATACAGATTGCCTAAGGAAATTGTGCGCCGCGAGATAAAGAAGATGGAGGAACTTGGAGTAGTAATCCACTGCAACACCACTATCGGCAAGGATTACACTGTGGATGATCTTTTTGCTCAGGGATTTGACGCTATATTCATGGGTACTGGTACTGGCAATCCTCAGAAGCTTGATATACCCGGTGGCGACATCAAGGGTGTGCGTCAGGCTATATGGTTCTTGCGCCGTGTGAGTCTCTACAATGAGGGCAACCTCGACCGTAAGGAGGTTGTTGTGGGCAATGGCGACCGTTGCTTCGTTATCGGTTGTGGCAATACCGCCATGGATGCTGCGCGTACTGCTGTACGTTTGGGTGCCGAGAGCGTTGAAGTGGTCTACCGCCGTACTATTAATGATATGCCTGCACTTCGTTCTGAATATGACGAGGCTGTGGAAGAGGGCGTAAAGTTCAACTGGGAGTCGAACATCGTAGAGATACATAGCGATGAAAACGGCAAGATGACCGAGGTGGTGATAGAGACAAAGCAGGGCGAACGCCGTGTGGAGAAAGCCGACTATGTGCTCATGGCTCTTGGTTCTAAGCCGGCAAGCCGCATTGTTTCGACAACAACCGGCATTGATGTTGACGACCGTGGCTATGTGGTGACACGCGAGACTCCTTATGGTATGACCACTCGCAAGGGCGTGTTTGCCGGTGGCGACGTGGTTAACCGTCCTTCAACCGTAGTGCTTGCCATGCACGACGCAAAGATGGTGGCAGAGGGCATTGCACAGTATGTGGATGCCATAAAGCTGCTTGAGGCTATTGGTCAATAATACACCTTATTATATATATAAAAACGACCGCTGTTCTAAATAAAAAGAACAGCGGTCATTTTTTTTATGTTATATCGTAATTTTGAAATTACTTCATCATCTCGTTGAACTCGTCGAGAGTAACCTCCTTGTTGTTGAGAGTTACTGTAGCCTTGATAGCGGCAGCGAGCTTAACGTCGATAGCACGCTCTACGAAGTTGTCTACAGCCTCGCGCTTCTTGAGAAGCTCGTTAGCGTAGTTCTCTACGTACTCGTCAGGAACGTTGGTCATGCCATACTGAGCGAACTGCATGCGAGCCATCTCGATGGCAGCAGCCTTAACGTCAGCATCCTCAATCTTGATCTCGTTAGCCTTAACGAGTTGCTCCTTGATAAGGTGCCACTTGAGTTGCTTGATGCTCTCAGCATAGTTCTTCTCTACGAAGTCCTCGCCCTTGTCCTGGTTGTTGAGGAGCATGATGCGCTTGAGAAGTGCGTCTGGCCATGTCAACTCGCCAACCTTCTCTTCGCAGTATGTGCGAACGTCGAGCATGAACTTGTAGTCAGAGTTGGTCTCGAGCTGTGGCTGAAGGCTCTCAGCGATCTTGTTGCGGAATTCCTCCTCGCTCTTCACGTTACCCTCGCCAAATACCTGGTCGAAAAGCTCCTGGTTGAGCTCAGCCTTCTTGAAGCGCAGAATCTCTGTAATCTGATAGCTGAAGTTTGACTCAAGATCCTTGGCAACCTCGCGGTCGATCTTGAGGAGTGCTGAAATCTCAGCCTCGCCCTCTGGATAAGCCTTGCGTGGGTTAAAGGTGATGATGTCACCAGGCTTAGCGTTCTTGAAGAGGTCCTTCTGCTCGTCAACCTTGATGTATGAAGGCATCAGAACAGCACCCTCAACGGTGATGCCGTCTTCCTTGGTGTTGCCCTCAGCGTCGAG
>CAKQFF010000049.1 GCA_934230685.1 uncultured Prevotella sp.
CAGGTTCTTCTTCAGTTCCTGCTCACGTAGAGATGATGGGCTTCCTCGGTATGGGTAACAACCCAATGGTAGGTGCTTCTGTAGCTATCGCTGTGGCTATCGACCTCGCTCTCAACAAGAAGTAATCATCCTCTAAACAGAGAAGATTATAACATAAAAAAACTCCCATAGTCCGCAAGGATTATGGGAGTTTTTCTTATATATAGAAGATAATGATGTTTTCTTCTAAAAGTCATTGTTTCTTTTCGTATTTGTCGTATATATCAGTCGAGCAACGTTGAAGCACGCACACGCGAAAGAGTCTCAGGAGTCATTTGCAGATAACTGGCTATATACACGAGCGGGGCACGCAACACAACCTGGGGCATAAGCTTGCACAATCTCTTGTAGCGGTCCTGTGCAGTCTCAAAGCGCACAAGATCTGCATGCACCTGCGACTGTATAAGACTCTCCTCAAGTATCTTGCGGTATAGAATCTGTATGTTCACATTGTGCATGGCAACACGCTCAAGGTCGGCCTTAGGCAATGCATAAGCCATTGTAGGCTCAATAGCCTCAACCTGAAGCTTGGTTGGCTCCTCCTTGAAAAGGCTTTCAATACACATCACAATAGTGTGGTCCTGCGCCAAATGCTCAGTCACTTCCTTGCCATGCTTGAAATAGAACTGGCGCATTAGTCCCTTGTCGATATACAGAAACTGCTTGCAGACCTCGCCCTCCTTGAGCACAACGTCGCCCTTAGCATACTTTATCGGGACGAGAATGCTCTCCAGAACATCAAGCTCGTCATGCGTCATCGTACTGTAACGTCTTGCCAACTCACGCGCGATGTCGCGTGTGTTGGTGCTGACAATCTCCTTCATAGTTTTTACATCCTTTCCTTTTTACGCTTTCTCTAAATCATTAGTATAATTATATATTGTAAGGGTTTTACAGATTGCCTTTGGCTGTATCAGTCTTGTGTTAGACGCTGCGCTCTACATCAGTCGAGTTTAAGCACTGCGAGGAATGCCTTCTGCGGCACCTCCACATTACCAATCTGCTTCATGCGCTTCTTACCCTTCTTCTGCTTCTCAAGCAACTTGCGCTTACGGCTTACGTCGCCACCATAACACTTGGCTGTAACGTCCTTGCGCACACACTTGATAGTCTCACGAGCCACAATTTTGGCACCAATGGCAGCCTGAATTGCTATGTCAAACTGCTGACGCGGAATCAAGTCCTTAAGCTTCTCACACATCTTACGACCCATGCTCACAGCATTGTCCTGATGAGTAAGAGCAGAGAGTGCGTCAACAGGCTCACCGTTGAGCAGGATATCAAGCTTGGCAAGTCGTGACGGACGGAACCCGTCGATGTGATAATCAAACGAGGCATATCCCTTGCTTATAGATTTCAGTTTGTCGTAGAAATCTATCACTATCTCACCCAAAGGCAGCATAAAATGCAACTCTACACGGTTACCACTCACATACTCCTGATTAATCAATTCGCCACGCTTGTCAAGACAGAGCGTCATGATTGGACCAATGAAGTTGGTTGTAGTGATTATGGTAGAGCGAATATACGGCTCCTCAATATGGTCGATGAGTGTCTGCTCGGGCAATCCCGACGGATTATGCACTTCCTTTACATTACCTTGCTTGTCGTATACCAAATATGACACGTTAGGCACAGTTGTGATAACGTCCATATTGAACTCGCGGTCCAAACGTTCCTGCACAATCTCCATATGCAGAAGTCCGAGGAAGCCACAACGGAAACCAAATCCAAGGGCAACCGAAGACTCAGGAGAGAATGTCAGCGAGGCATCATTGAGCTGCAATTTCTCAAGCGAAGCACGTAAGTTCTCGTATTCACTTGGATCAATCGGATACACACCTGCAAACACCATAGGCTTTACCTCTTGGAATCCAGAAATAGCTTTATCGCACGGACGATCGACATGCGTGATGGTATCACCCACCTTCACCTCAGTGGCATCCTTGATACCAGAGATGATGTAGCCCACCTCACCAGTCTTCAGCACCTGGCGTGGCACCATATCCATCTTGAGCACACCCACTTCGTCGGCTACATACTCCATGCCTGTGTTGAAGAACTTTACCTTGTCGCCTTTGCGTATCTCGCCATTCTCAATCTTAAAGTAGGCTATGATACCACGGAAGGAATTGAACACAGAGTCGAAAATAAGTGCCTGAAGCGGAGCCTTTGTGTCGCCAGTAGGATGTGGCACACGCTCCACAATAGCCTGAAGCACTTCGTCAACGCCTTCTCCGGTCTTGCCCGAAGCACGCAGAATGTCCTCACGCTTGCAGCCAATGAGTTCCACAATCTCGTCTTCCACCTCATCAGGCATTGCGCTCGGCATGTCAATCTTATTAAGTACTGGGATTATTTCCAGGTCATGCTCTATAGCCATATAGAGATTAGAGATGGTTTGAGCCTGAACACCCTGTGTGGCGTCAACCACAAGCAGTGCACCCTCACACGCGGCAATGCTTCGCGACACCTCATAAGAGAAGTCTACGTGTCCCGGAGTATCAATAAGATTCAGAATATATGTTTGGCCATTATGCTTGTATTCCATCTGTATGGCATGGCTCTTGATTGTTATGCCACGCTCACGCTCCAGGTCCATGTTGTCAAGCATCTGACCTTCAGTTATCTTGATAGTTTGTGTACGCTCCAGCAATCGGTCGGCAAGTGTTGATTTGCCGTGGTCGATGTGGGCAATAATGCAGAAATTCCTTATATTGTCCATTGATATATATCAGTTTTATGTGCAAAGTTACTTGTTTTTTCCGACAAATAGGTAACTTTGCATAAGAAAAATAATCCACATTAATACAAGTGGCTACTTTTACTAAGATAGTATCAGATTTTTAACGAATTGTATTTATATTTACAAAGAAATGAAACATATCATATTTGGCTTTATAGCTTGTTCGGCACTGCTGTGCAGCTGCCACGAGAGTTTGGAGAAACGTGCCCAGCGCGAGGCGCGTGAATATACAGAAAAATACTGCCCCACTCCCGAACAGAACTACACGCGCACCGACAGCGTAGTGTTTGACATCACTACCAAAACCTACCACTACTACTGTTCAGTGACAGGCGAACTTGACAACAAGACCATCTTCGACAACAACCGACAGAAACTTGCCGATGCAATTCTTGCCACCGTAAAGGAGAACACTTCTTTCCGCTCATACAAGAAGGAGGGCTTTGCTTTCCAGTGGACCCTTCGCTCTGACAAGAACAAGAATGTTGTTTACTTCGACAAGCGATACACACAGAAGGACTACAACTAACCCATCTTCTGATCTCCAATATCGAATATCTGCAAACTAAAATAAGGGCTGGATTCCTTTCGCATAGAACCCAGCCCTCATTGTATATATAAATAAGGTGTAACTCTGTCTTTACAACTCGTTGGTCACCTCTTTACCCATTTGCATTACGTATGTGAGGTTGATGTCTTTGTCGAACATCATGATGTCGGCATCCTTACCCTCCTCGATAGAACCCTTGCGGTCGTATATGCCCATAATCTTTGCAGGAGTCTCACTCGCCATGCGGAACACGTCAATCATAGGAATCTCAGCCTTCTGAATGCAGGTGCGGATGAGAGTGTCCATAGTAGCAATAGAACCAGCAAGAGCCGAGTGGTCGGCAAGCTTGCAAACACCGTCTTCAAGGATAACGCTTGGCTCTGAAGACACACTGCCTTCGCTTGCGGCATAAGCCAAAGAGTCGGTGATAAGAGCAGTCTTCTCTACGCCCTTAATCTGATATACCACCTGAAGCATCACTGGAGGCACGTGAATACCATCGGCAATCACCTCTACAGTCATGTCTTGAAGAGCATAAACACTCTCTACTGTGCCAGGCACCTTGAACTCATGCTCCTTATAAACCACTGGCATTGCGTTGTAGAAGTGTGCTGCATGAGAAAGTCCTGCATCATGGGCAGCCACAACATCCTCGTATGTAGCTCGTGTGCAGGTGAGTGCTGTGAGCACACCGTGCTTGCGGCATGCTGTAATAAACTCTACTGATCCCTGAAGTTCAGGAGCCTCGTCCCAACGCTTGATACATGAATATTTGTCGAGCAAAGGATCATATTCCTCAGCCACAGGAGCCTTTATCAGCACTGGATTCTGTGCGCCAGCCTGCTTAGGATTGATATATGAACCCTCGATATGGAGTCCGAGCACAGGACTATCCTTCTCAGCCATTAGTTTCTCGCAAGCCTGACAAGCGGCCTCAATCGTAGGTATGGTTGACGATGAGAGAGTAGGATAAATTGTAGTTGTACCATGCTTCATGTGCGCATTCACAGCGGCACGGAAAGCATCCTCGCTGCCTTCGATAAAGTCGCGACCGCCACCACCATGAGTGTGCATATCTATACCACCAGGCACTACATAGCAACCCTTGGCGTCGATTATTTCAGCGTCAACAATATGAAGGTCGATATTTGATACGGCTTTGATTTTATTGTCGTCGATGATTAGAGAGCCGCCCTCAAGCCAACCTTTAGGGGTGAGAATGCGACCATTGACTATTTGCTTTAGCATAATTATATGTGTTTAGAGTTCGTTGGTTACTTCATTACCCATCTGCATCACGTATGTGAGCTTAAGATCCTTGTCGAACATCATGATGTCGGCATCCTTGCCATCCTCAAGCGATCCCTTGCGGTCGAACACACCCATAATCTTGGCAGGAGTCTCACTTGCCATGCGGCATGCGTCTGCCATAGGAATGTTTGCCATCTGCACACATGTGCGGATAAGGCGATCCATTGTAGCAATAGAGCCTGCAAGAGCTGAGTGGTCGGCAAGCTTGCATACACCATCCTCAAGGATAACGCGCGGATCGAAAGCCACACCCTCGTCGCTTGCAGCACAAGCCAATGAGTCGGTGATGAGGGCTGTCTTCTCCACACCCTTGATCTGATATACAACACGAAGCATTACCGGTGGCACGTGGATGCCGTCGGCGATAACCTCCACAGTCATGTCGGGAAGAGCATAAACACTCTCCACAGTACCAGGCACCTTGAACTCATGCTCCTTATATACCACTGGCATTGCGTTATAGAAGTGAGTGGCGTGCATCATACCTGCCTTATGTCCAGCAACCACATCTTTATATGTAGCGCGTGTGTGGCCTATTGACGCCAATACGCCATGCTTGCGGCATGCCTCAATAAACTCGATAGAACCAGGAAGCTCAGGAGCCTCGTCCCAACGCTTAATACATGAATACTTGTCGAGCAAAGGCTCATATTCCTCTGCCACGGGAGCCTTGATCCACTCAGGAATCTGAGCACCAGCCTGCTTAGGATTGAAGTAAGGACCTTCGAGGTGGAGTCCGAGTACCGGACTGTTCTCCTCAGCCATAAGCTTCTCGCATGTCTCGCAAGCAGCCTCAATCATAGGAACTGTCGAAGAAGAAAGAGTTGGGAAGATTGATGTAGTGCCATGCTTCATGTGAGCATTGATAGCCACACGGAAAGCCTCTTCGGTACCTTCCATGAAGTCGCGACCGCCACCACCATGCACATGCAATTCCACACCACCAGGAACTACATAGCATCCTTTAGCATCAATGATTTCTGCTTCTACGATGTGGAGATCACTGTTCGATACGGCCTTAATCTTATTGCCGTCGATGATTACAGAGCCGCCTTCGAGCCAGCCTTCTGGAGTAAGAACGCGACCGTTGATAATTTGCTTTAGCATAATTGTATGATTAGTTAGAGAACTTGTCAAGTTGCAGAATATTTATCATAGATATGTGCAAGACTTTTTAGTTCATTAGTAGATTTCCACAAGCAAAGGTACATATATTTTTCAAACTATTAATACAAATCAAAAAAAATGATTTCTAAAACAAATAAATTTTTCAATTAGAATAAATTATTCAAGAAACTTGTATTAATTATGAATATCCGTGGATTTTTTTAGAACATTCATATAACATAAAATCGGAGTTATGTGGGCTAAATTCAACATCTTGCCACACCTACTCCGATTGGAATCTGCCCATACGCACTATATATATAATGTGTATCCGTATAGATTATATATTAATATCCCATCTGACCTAAGGCCTCAGCCAACTGGTCGGGGCAGCTTGTGGGCTTGCCTCCGCAAGTAATGCCCTTGAGAGTCTGCTTCACGTCTGTTGCCTTCTTGCCTATACACAAGGCACAGATGCCCTTGAGATTGCCATTGCATCCACCCAAGAACGAGAGATTGCGGATAATGCCGTCAGCATCAACATCAATAGTGATAAGGCGGCTGCATGTGCCACTGGTGGTGTATTCCAAATGATTCATAAATATATAAAATAAAAAAGCCCCATCCCCTTACTTATCCCCTAAGGGAAACGGCAACGGGATGGGGACAATATCTTAAGTTATCTTACTCGCCCTCCTCAGGCTTCATGTTAGTATAAACATTCTGCACGTCGTCGAAGTCCTCAAGACGCTCAACCATCTTGTCGATAGTAGCGCGCTGCTCTGCGTCAACGTCCTTAAGATCGTTAGGCACATAAGTGAACTCACCGCCGATATCCTCGAATCCCTGGTCCTCAAGGAACTTCTGAATCTGAGCGTAGGCCTTAACGTCATCACCATAGATAGTGATTGTGCCCTCTTCCTCGTCCTCATCAAACTCGTCCTCTACGTTGAAGTCGATAAGCTCAAGGATAAGCTCTTCCATGTCGATGCCGTCCTTCTTCTTGAATGTGAACACACACTTGTGGTCGAAGAGGTAAGACAAAGAACCTGTTGTGCCGAGAGTACCGTTGAACTTGTTGAACACCGAGCGAACGTCACCCACAGTACGTGTAGTGTTGTCGGTCAATGTGTCAACAAAGATAGCGATGCCGTGAGGGCCATATCCCTCGTAGGTTACTTCCTTGTATTCGCTCTGGTCCTTGCCCATAGCGTTCTTGATAGCACGCTCGATGTTGTCCTTCGGCATGTTCTCACGCTTACAAGTAGCGATGATAGAACGGAGCGACGGGTTGTTCTCTGGTTCCGGACCGCCAGCCTTTACGGCGATGGCAATCTGCTTGCCCAGACGGGTGAATGTCTTAGCCATGTGGCCCCAACGCTTCAGCTTTGTAGCTTTACGGTATTCAAATGCTCTTCCCATTTTATTATTATTTATTTATTATTTATTGTATTCTCTACTTATCTAATTTAACAATTAACATTTAACACTTAACATTAAACTTCATTGTTTATCTCAGTTCAGCTCCGAGCTTCTGCTTGAGGTTGTTGATGAGCTTGGTCATGATAGCCTCAATCTGCTTGTCGTTGAGAGTCTTTGTCTCGTCCTGCAGGATGAAGTTCACAGCGTAGCTCTTCTTGCCCTCAGGCAGGTTCTTGCCCTCATAAACGTCGAACAATTCAACGCTCTTTAGGAGTTTCTTCTCTGTCTGACGTGCAATCTGCTCAATCTGCTCAAACTCAACATTCTTGTCGATAAGCAAAGCGAGGTCGCGGCTTACTGACGGGAACTTGCTGATGTCGTGATAAAGAGTCTCGTTCTTCTTGATGGCACGCATGAGGTTGTTCCAGTTGATGTCGGCAAAGAACACATCCTGCTCAATGTCCATCTTCTTAAGGAGCTTGTGGCTAACGGTACCCATCTCGCAGAGCACCTTACCGCTGCGTGCCTTAAGGGCAAGAGCCTTGCCAAAGACATTGTTGTCCGACTTCTCTGCAACCACGATACCAGGATTAACACCCAAGCGAGTGAAGATATTCATCACATAAGCCTTAAGCTCATAGAACGACGACTGCTCGTCGGCATGTGCCCATGAGCCCTCAACACGCTTGCCGGTAACCCACATACCAAGGTGCATCTCCTCGGTGTAAGCCTTTATCGGATCCTCGTCGTTCTTCTTCTCTGGCGAGTAATGATAGCAGTTGCCAAACTCAAACAGACGAAGGTTAGGCATCTTATGGTTCACGTTGCGGGCTATGCTCTCCAATCCACCAAAGAGCAGAGTCTGGCGCATAACACCAAGGTCAGAGCTAAGCGGATTCATCACCTTAACGGTTGTCTCTTCTGTGTAGCGGTTAAGCTCAGTATAGTAAGCGGTCTTAGTGAGCGAATTGTTCATAATCTCGCGGAAACCACAGCCAACAAGCTGCTCGCCGATAACGTTCTGACGCTGATAAGCCTTGTCCTCATCACCAAGGATAGTGAGTGAGCTCTTGAGCTGTGTCGGGATTTCCACATTATTATATCCATAGATACGAAGAATATCCTCAACAACATCACACGGACGCTGCACGTCAACACGATAAGCCGGAACATCAAGCTCCAAGCCTGTCTCAGTCTCAGCAACAACCTTCATCTCAAGACTCTCGACAATTGAGCGTATCATGTCGTTGCCAATCTTCTTGCCGATAAGACGGTCTACATACTCATAGTCGAGCTGCACACGAGCGTCGGCAATAGGATTAGGATAAACATCCTTTATCTCCATGCTCACCTTGCCACCAGCCAACTGCTTGCACAGAATGGCAGCCTGCTTCAAAGCATAGATAGTGCCATTAGGATCGATGCCACGCTCAAAACGATAGCTTGCATCGGTGCTGAGTCCATGGCGACGTGCGCTCTTGCGAATCCATGTCGGGTGGAAGTAGGCACTCTCCAACACTACATTTGTCGTTGTGTCGTAAGTTCCGCTGCCCTTACCGCCAAAGATACCGGCAATACACATTGGATCCTCTGCATTACAGATGCTGAGGTCATGCTCGCCAAGAGTGTGCTCCTCGCCGTCGAGAGTGACAAACTTAGTGCCTTCTGGCTGAGTGCGCACAACAATCTTATGTCCCTTAACCATATCTGCATCAAAGCAATGCATAGGCTGACCGTAGGCCATCATCACATAGTTGGTGATGTCGACGATGTTGTTGATAGGACGCAAGCCGATAACCTTGAGCTTGTCCTGCAACCATTCAGGACTCTCCTTCACCTCACAGCCAGTGATGCTCACACAAGCATAGCGCTTGCAAGCCTCTGTGTTCTCAATCTCCACCTCGATAGGAAGGTCGTTGTTGTCGACTGTGAACTCAGAGCAGTCGGGGCGATGGAGCGAAGTGGCGTGACCATTGCGCTTGAGCCAAGCATAAAGGTCGCGAGCCACACCCCAATGACTCAGGGCATCAGAACGGTTGGCTGTGATGTCAATCTCTATCACCCAGTCGCTCTCCAAATGATAGTATTCGGCAGCAGGCTGACCAACGGGAGCGTCTTCGGGCAACACGATAATGCCATCATGACTTGTGCCCACGCCAATCTCGTCCTCGGCACAAATCATGCCAAGGCTCTCAACGCCACGCAACTTTGATTTCTTGATTACGAATTCCTTGTCGCCATCATAGAGCACGCAGCCCAGGTCGGCAACTATAACCTTCTGACCTGCAGCCACATTAGGTGCTCCGCAAACAATCTGCTGCGGTTCTGCCTTACCAAGGTCTACGGTTGTTATATGCAAGTGGTCTGAATTAGGATGCAATTCGCAAGTCAACACCTTGCCTACGTACAGTCCCTTCAGTCCACCCTTAATGGTCTGTACTTCCTCAAGAGCGTCAACTTCGAGTCCGCATGAGGTCAGCGCATCGGCTGTCTCTTGTGGAGTGAGGTCGAAATCGACATACTCCTTAAGCCATTTATATGAAATCTCCATATATAAATATATAATGTTTTTTTAAGTATACTCAAACTTGGTGCAAAAGTAATAATTTTTCATGTAGTAGACAAAAAAAACTAACAAAACCTACATATTATATTGTAGGTTAGATAATTTCTTTGAGGGGCATCCAATAAACTTAGACACTCCTCAAAGAATATAAAAAACATACAGTTACAATTTATTCCATTTCTCCACAACCTGCAATATCCCACTCCGTATATCATCATTAGTGCCATTCTTGCAGTATCTTACAATGCCATCCTTGTCAACCACAATCGTCAAAGGATAGCCTTGCTTGCCAACCCGTTTCGTGAAATATGTGTCATCTACGATATGAGTCCAGTTGAAACCTGCCTTCTCTGTGATTCGCCTCACCTTATCAGCTTCCTCGAAATTGGCTGAAATGAACAGCACATCTGGATATTTGTTTTTCCACGTAGAAAGAGCAGGCATTTCCTTGCGGCACGGCCCGCAACCCGAATACCATACATTAACAACAGTCACACGTCCTTTCAAATAATCCTTTGTCCATGTCTTGCCATTGAGGTCAGTCTCAGAGAACTCGTCAGGCAAAGCCTTGCCCACTTCAAACATTGCAACGCCAGTTGAGTTTATAAGCTTGTTCATCTTCTGAAAGTTACGTGCTCCTTCCTCCAGTTGCTCAGCATTCTTTACCTTTTCAAAAGGAATCTCATACTTCTTTATTGACTCCGGCACCTTGAAGCCATCGTCCACCAGAAGATTGATAACTCTATTCCCTTCATTATCTGCAAGAGCCATTATCGAACTGCTTATCTTAAAGGCCTCATCCATCGACAATTCCTTCGAGAAATAATGTCCTCCAATTCTATAACTTGGAACAATCTTGTCTTGTGCCACAATCTTAGGCGTGACACACAACAACAAGCCCAACAGAAACAATAACTTTTTCATTTGTTGTCCACGTTTTTTATTTTGGTTTTCAATATTGCAAGCATCACTTCGTCTTGATAATACAGATATCATGCGTCTTGCCAATTTCCCCATGCTCCATAGCTGCCTTTGAGCCACGCTTCAATATAACGATGTTTGATATTTTCGACTGTGCTATGTCTTTCACTTCTTGAGACGTTGCAGGTTTTCCATCTACAACATACAGGACATTATCCTTGCTTGCCTTGGTGAAGATTTTCAGCACACCATTCTTCCCTTTCTCTCCGTAGGCGTTGGATACGTCCGACCCTGGCTTGTACACATTAATAGAATTGATGTCGCCAGGCTTGATATAGTTTAAAGACCCAGTGTATTCCTTACCATCCAAAACAATCAAAGGCTTGGAATTAAGCATGTCAAAGTTTGTCACTTCCACTTCCATCTTACCTGTCTTTTCCGACTTATTGATATTGTTTCCATTTGCCAAAGAATCTTTTGTGATGTAATGCAATTCGGTAGAAACTTTATACGGTCGGTTTCTCAGACTATCAGGCAATATTTCATCAGTATGAATATTGTAAACATCCCCTTTGTCGTTTTTTATCACAATAAACGACAGGATTTTCTTTCCTGTGAGTTGCGAGCCGTCGAAATTCTCTATCTTCTTGCCGTTAATGATAAATACG
>CAKQFF010000050.1 GCA_934230685.1 uncultured Prevotella sp.
GATGGCATGGGAAGAGAATTCATGTATCTGTCTTAACATGCAACTAATCGCTATTTTATCCCGAATTGGGGTATATTTTTAGTGAATACTTTAACTTTTTCTCATTTTCTGACGCAAATTTATAAATTATTTTCTCATCCGCAAAATTTCAGTTGTTTCATTTTGTTTCAACATATAAAGATTTCTCCATAACACACGGTAAAACATTAATTATTAACGACATGGCGAAATGAAACATTTGAAACAACCAACTGAAATCTGAAACAACTGAAACAAAAAACTGGCTTTATTAATGCAAATGTGCTATCTTTTTATGGAAGAGAATGGAGCTACGCTTCCTTCGGGATCCGTTCGGGATTCGTTCGGGATCCGTTCGGGATGTTGCATCCTCTGTCTTAAAAATATGTTAATTGACAAAAATAAGAGTGCAGATGGAACAACCATCTATGGTGTTTCTATATATGTGCAGATGACCGATAAAGAATTGAAGACTATGCTGAATAGCGCACAATAAAAACAAATGTTGGCTAAGAGCTGCAAAACAGCACTTAGCCAACATTTGTTTTTATTGTTTTTATTTCAAAGAATATTCTTGCCTTAAATCTCCTTCTTGCTTTTCATTTCCTTAAGCAACGCCAGCGCCTTGTTCTCCTCAGCCTCCATAATCTCGCGTTCGCCCGGACCCTTGTCGTTGATTCCGCAGAGATGCAGAATGCCATGGATGATGACGCGATGAAGCTCGTCGTCGTATTCCTTGCCAAACTGCTCGGCATTGGTGCGCACGGTGTCGAGCGAGATTACTATGTCGCCGCTCACGATGCCCGGCTCGTCGTAGTCGAACGTTATCACGTCGGTGTAGTAATCATGACCAAGATACTCGTTGTTGACTTCGAGAATCTTCTCGTCGTCGACAAACATATAGCCTATCTCACCCACTTTGAGGTTGTAGGTGGCAGCCACGGCACGTATCCATGCCGAGGTGTCGCGCTTCTTAATCTTCGGCATTTTCACGCCGTCTACATTATATGTTATCATAATGCTTAATGTTTTTTGATGTTCATGAATTTGATTGTTGTTATGGCTTGGGCAGGAACATGCTGCAGTCGCGCCCAAAATGGGTAAGCTCGCGCACTACCGACGACGAGATGCAGTCCATGCCGGGCTCGGCATAGAGCAATACGGTCTCTATGCCCGTAAGGCGGCGGTTGATGTCGGCCTGGTCGCGCTCAAACTCAAAGTCCTTCACCGAGCGCACTCCCTTGACTATGAACTCAGCCCCCATGCGGCGGGCAAAGTCAACAGTAAGGTCGCTATACTGCTCCACGCTTATGCGCTCGTCGCCGCTATAGAGCCGCCTTATAGCCTCCACACGCTCCTCAGCCGAGAGCATGTAGCGTTTCGACTCGTTCACGCCCACGCCAATGACAAGCCTGTCGAACAGCTTAACGGCACGCCTCACCACGGAGTCGTGACCAATGGTAAAGGGGTCGAACGACCCCACGAATATTCCCGTTCTTTGCATTCTATGATGTGTTAAGTATTTGCAAAAGTAATATATTTATTTCAAGTTGTAGGCTTTTTGTTTCAAATAATTTGGCGGTTTCGAGAATTATTGCGTAATTTGCATAACACATAAGACAGGAAAAAAACATAATAATGGAATATACTATAAACGTTCGTGGTCAGCTAATAGACCTCGCGCGCCCCATGGTGATGGGCATACTCAACGCCACACCCGACTCGTTCTACTCAGGCAGCCGCAAACAGACTGAGACTGAGATAGCCAACCGCGCCAACCAGATCATCGAGGAAGGCGGACGCATAATTGACGTGGGAGCCTTCTCCACACGTCCAGGAGCCGAAGTGGTGGGCGTGGAGGAAGAGACCGAACGACTGCGACGCGCCTTGCATATAGTGCGCCGGGAGCAGCCCGACGCCATAATAAGCGTCGACACCTATCGCCCGCTTGTGGCCCGCAAATGCGTGGAGGAGTTTGGAGCCGACATCATCAACGATGTGTCGGAGGGTGGACTCACGGGCATCGTGGGACAGGCCATTCACGAGGAGGGCGACATGTTTGAGACTGTTGCCAAGCTCGGAGTGCCGTATATACTAATGTCGGTACAGCCCACGCTCAAGCAGATGATGAAGAACTTTGCGGCTGAGGTGCAACGCCTGCGCGACCTTGGAGCGAAGGACATCATCCTCGACCCAGGCTATTGCTTCGGCAAGACTCTTGAGCAGAACTATGAGATTATGAGCCATGCCGAACAATTGCTCGAACTCAAACTGCCCGTGCTCGTGGGCATCTCGCGCAAGAGCATGATATTCAAACTCATCGGCGGCGACCCTACCACTTCGCTCAACGGCACTACTGCCCTCAACACCATCTCCCTGATGAAGGGGGCGTCGATTCTGAGAGTGCATGATGTGAGGGAGGCGGTGGAAGTTTGCAAAATTGCGAAGCAATAATTCAAAATTCAAAACTCAAAACTCCAAATATGTTTGATTTCGGAATAAAAGACATTATCGACATACTGCTTGTTGCCCTGATGCTCTACTACATCTACAGACTGATGAAGGAGAGCCGCTCGCTCAACGTCTTCATAGGCATCATCGTGTTTGTGCTTGTGTGGCTGTTTGTGAGCCAGGTGCTTGAGATGCGCCTCTTGGGGGCAATCATGGACAAACTGGTGTCGGTGGGAGTGATAGGCCTCATCGTGCTCTTCCAGGAAGAGATACGACGATTCCTCTACTCTCTCGGAGCCCACCAGAGGTTTGCCGCCGTGGCTAAATTCTTCATAAGCGGCAAGTCGAAGCAGGAGACTGTAGACAAGGAGACCGTCATACCCATCGTTATGGCGTGCATGGACATGTCGCGCGGCAAGGTGGGAGCACTCATCGTGATAGAGCGAGGCATACGCCTTGACGACATCGTGGACACGGGCGACCTGATTGACGCACGCATCAACCAACGACTCATAGAGAACATCTTCTTCAAGAACTCGCCGCTGCACGATGGTGCTATGGTCATCACGGGTAAGCGAATAAGGGCGGCAGGATGCATCCTGCCCGTGTCGCACAACCATGACATTCCAAAGGAATTGGGATTGCGCCACCGTGCCGCTCTCGGCATCTCGCAGGATAGCGACTGCATAGCCGTGGTTGTGTCGGAGGAGACGGGAGGCATTAGCGTTGCCATAAAGGGCAATTTCCAGCTGCGACTGTCGGCTGAGAAACTGGAGAATATCCTATCGAAGGAAATGAACTTCTAATACGAATATTTCCTCTTGATAGAAATGTATTTTTAAGAACAAAACGAATTTATGAATATAGACAACACACTACAAAAGCTGCATATCGAAGAACTCAACGCCATGCAGCACGACACTATCGACGCTGTGCTCCATTCCGACCGCGACGTGGTGGTGCTCGCTCCTACGGGCAGCGGAAAGACCCTTGCCTATCTGTTGCCCATCGCCTCGCGTCTCGACCCAAAGGTGGACGAGGTGCAAGCCGTGGTGATTGTGCCGGGACGCGAACTCGCTATGCAGTCGAACGATGTGTTCAGACGCATGGGCAGCGGACTGCGCTCGGAATGCCTCTACGGAGGACGCCCAACAATGGACGAGCATCGCACCATCATGCGCACCCGACCACAGATTGTGTTCTGCACCCCGGGACGACTGAACGACCATATCGACAAGCTCAACTTCTCGGTGGACAACGTGAAGTGGCTCGTTATCGACGAGTTTGACAAGTGTCTGCGCATGGGTTTCCGTGCCGAGATGCAGAAGGCTGTGGAGAGTCTGCCCAATGTGGAGCGCCGCATCCTGCTTTCTGCCACAGACGCCGAGGAGATGCCTTCGTTTGTGCGCATGGGACGCACAGAGCGTGTGGACTACCGCATCGACGAAGAACAGACGCCCGACCGCATCGGACTCTACACGGTTAAGTCGCCCGAGAAGGACAAGCTGCCTATATTGGCAAAGATGTTGCGCGGCTTCGGCGACGAGCAGACGATCGTGTTCATGAACTATCGCGACGGTGTGGAGCGCGTGAGCCGATTCCTTGCCGACGAGGGTTTCGCCGTAAGCAGTCTGCATGGCGCTCTCGACCAGAAGCAGAGAGAGGAGGCTGTCTACCGCTTTGCCAACCAGTCGGTAAGAGTGCTTGTGGGCACCGACCTTGCCGCACGCGGACTGGACATTCCCGAGGTGAACAACGTGATACACTACAACTTGCCTGTGGGCGAGGACGAATATATCCACCGTGTGGGACGTACCGGACGATGGGAGTCGACGGGCAAAGCCTTCATGATTATTGGTCCGGAGGAGCATCTGCCCGAATACGTGAAAGAATCTACCGAGGAATATAATGTGCCCGATACTTCGGCTGCACCTCTGCCTCCACGCATGGCTACGCTATACATAGGCAAGGGCAAGAAGGACAAGATATCAAAGGGCGACATCCTTGGTTTCCTTTGCAAGATATGCGGACTCAAAGGCGCGGACATAGGACGCATCGACGTGTACGAGCGCTATGCCTATGTGGCTGTGGACAACAGCAAAGTGCGCTCGGTCGTGAAGAAAGCCACGGGAGCAAAGATTAAGGGACTGAAAACTGTAGTGGAACAGGCATTTTAAAGAAAAGGACTTGAAAGAATGAAACCTGAAACCTTAAACCAACCTTCAGATGCAAACAAGCCTACGGCTCGTATATGCGTGGTGATTCCGTGCTACAACGAGGAGGAGGTGTTGCCGTGGGCTATGGACAAGCTCCAGACTATGCTCCAAAGACTTAAGCGGGAGACTAGGGCCTACGGCTCGCTGCTGCTCGTAGACGACGGCAGCCGCGACCGCACATGGCAGCTCATAGAGCAATTCGCCGCACAACACTCCAATGTGTCGGGCATAAAACTCTCGCACAACGAGGGCCACCAGGGCGCATTGTGGGCTGGTATGCAGGAGAGTCTTGAGATATGCGACGCTATGGTGTCGATAGACGCCGACTTGCAGGACGACGAGAACACTATCATCGACATGACACGACAGTTTCTCTCGGGTTGCGACATAGTGTACGGAGTGCGCAAGGAGCGCAAGACCGACACATGGTTCAAGCGCATGACGGCTCTCACGTTCTACAGAATAATGCAGACTGCCGACCCGGAGATTATCTACAACCATGCCGACTTCCGACTGATGAGCAACCGCACGGTAAGGGCTCTGATGCAGTATCCCGAGCGCAACATGTTTCTGCGAGGCATGGTGAGACAGTTGGGATTCAGCGAGGGCTACGTCTACTACAACCGCACGGCACGCACGGCAGGTGAGTCGAAGTATCCGTTCACCAAGATGCTTTCGTTCTCCATCGACGGCATCACGTCGTTCTCTACCGCCCCGCTCAAGTTCATCACCTTCGCCGGACTCACCATGACGCTCATATCCATGCTCATCATCATCTACGGACTCTTCGAGCATTTCATGGGCAAGACCATAGTGGGATGGACCTCGCTCATGGTGTCGATGTGGTTCATAGGCGGAGTGATAACTACCGGAGTGGGCATAGTGGGCATGTATATAGGCAAAATCTACACAGAGGTGAAACGCCGCCCAAGATATTTTGTTGACAGAAAGGTGGGGTTTAAAGTGGGTAAAGAATAAAGCAACAATCAACTAAAACAATATTATATATATACAAACAATGGAAATTATAGATTTCAGCAAGTCAAACTCCATCATCAACAAATACATGGCGGAGATGCGCGACAAGGACTATCAGAAAAACCGTCTGCTGTTCCGCAACAACATCATGCGTGTGGGCGAGCTTATCGCCTACGAGCTTAGCAAGACTTTCGACTACGAGGAGCGCGACATACAGACTCCACTTGGCGTGGCCAAGGTGAACGTGCCTACCGACAAACTCGTGCTTGGCACCATCTTCCGTGCCGGACTGCCCTTCCACCAGGGATTCCTCAATATCTTCGACCACGCAGGCAACGCCTTCGTCTCAGCCTACCGCGAGTATGAGGATGCCGAGCATACCAAAGTGGGAATACACGTGGAATATCTCGCCACACCCGACCTCAACGATGCCACCCTGCTCATCGTTGACCCTATGCTCGCCACGGGCGGCTCTATGGAAATGGGCTACAAGGCTTTGCTCACCAAGGGAAAGCCCAAGAAGGTGCACGTGGTGTGCGTGATGGCTTCGCCAGAGGGCATAGAGCATATACGCAAGACATTCCCCGAGGACACCACTATCTGGTGTGCGGCAGTAGACCCAGGACTCAACGAGCACAAATATATCGTGCCAGGCTTCGGCGATGCGGGCGACTTGTGCTACGGAGGAAAAATCTAAGTTCTGCTTTCTGATTGGGTTTTCTTATTGAACTTTGACAAAAACAATAAAAACGCCCGTGTGTATTTTGCGAGCCTTCGGCTTGATAAAAAGAGAAAGAAAGTCTTTATGAGAGCAAGCTCTCCAAAGACTTTCTTTCTCTTTTTATCAGTAGGGCTATGCCCCACTCGCAAAATACACACGGGCGATAAACAGAAAAAACATTAACACATTGTTAACCCAATGTTTTAAATATATATTATTTGAGGATATGGTCACAATGTTTTTTCCTAAATCAGAACATATACATTATTTCTGTATCTGCATCAAGATAATAATGCTCACTTTGATCGTGTATTGGTGAGAAATTCCACAATATCCCTATCCTTGTTTTTGTCAGCCGCATATAGTTCCAAAGCTGTTGTCTTTGCTCTGTACCCAAACATTCAACAGCTTTACACTCAATAAAAACCTTATTCTTGACATAGAAATCTACATAATGTTTATGCTTTATCCTTTGCCCATGAAAATCAATAGAGAAATAATATTCCCTAACAAATGAAATATTGCGTTCATTCAAAATTATTTCCAGCGCATCTTGATACATATATTCATTGAGAAAAGGTCCCAACTCACGATGTACTATTTGGCAGCAACCATTAATGTCATAACAGTATTGCCGCAATCGTTGAAGCAACGAGGGATTGTTTTCGGATAGCTTTTTTATATGATAGTTCATTATACAATGTTTTTTCTGTTTATCGCCCGATTGTGGGCATAGTTCTGCTTTTGCAGAACCGATAATAAAACAATAAGGAAGACTGTCGAGAGCTTGCTCTCGTTAGGTCTTCCTTATTGTTTTATTATCGAAACCCGAAGAATGAGGGGTTTGCCCACAATCGGGTGTTTTTAATGTTTTTGTCAAAGCCCTACCCTATAACATATAAGGCAAAGCATCAAGAGTATTATGCCTCGCGCTGGCGTGTTCCCATGCGGGCCTCAACAACATTCACTACATAGTCGCCAAGTTTCTCACATTCAGAGACAATGTCCATGTACATTGTACCGATGGCATAGGTGTACTTATGGTCGTTGACATCGTTGATGTTCTGCGAGCGCAACTGGTTGCGGTAGTTGTTGATCTCGTTCTCCACGTTGAACGAGCGGTTGATGTCGAGATTGTCGCGACGACCGGTGAGCATCACGTTCATCTGAGTGAGCGAGTCGTCGGTAAGCTCGAACATCTGATGCAGATGCTCATACTGCTGTTCGGTGAAGTCCTCCTTGCCCTTGAGCTTGCGGCTGATGGTGCGGGCGATGTTGAAGCAAGAGTCGCCAATCGACTCAATCTCCGAAATCTCGCGGAGCATGGCGCGAATCTTAGCCTTGGTGTCGTCGGAAAGGTGAGCGTCAGACACATTGTCCAGATAGTTGGCAATCTCAATCTCCATGTTGTCGGAAATGCTCTCATACTTCTCGATGCGCGAATAGAGCTTTGTGAACGCAGCATCGTCCTTCACTCCAAGCAGCTCTCTCACCATGCCAAACATACGCTGGATGCGCTCTGCAAACGACTGAATCTCCTTCTGTGCCTCAAGCACAGAGAGCTCCGGAGTCTTCATGATAGAAGTGCCACCGATGTAGCGCAGGCGGAAGTCGTCCTCGTCCTTTTTGGCAGAAGGCTTGATGACGTAGCATACGAAACGCTCCATCTGAGGAATGAACCAGATAAGGATGGTTGTGTTGCACACGTTGAAGGCTGTGTGGAAGGCGGCGAGCACCACCGAGAGACGGGTTGCGTCAATATGGTCGGCATGAGGGTCGACACCCACAAAACCACACACCATATCAATAAACGGATAGAAGATGCAGAGCACCCATATCACACCAAACACATTGAACGTGAGGTGGGCAAGGGCAGCACGGCGTGCCTGGGTGTTGGCTCCCATGGCAGCAATGTTAGAGGTGATGGTTGTACCGATGTTCTCGCCAAGCACCAAGGCTATACCCATATATATAGGTAGCACACCGCTGGAGCAGAGCACCATGGTGATTGCCATGAGCGCGGCCGACGACTGCATACAGAACGTGAGCACGGTGCCTATGCCAAGGAATGAGAATATGGTGATGTAGCTGTCTTTATCGAACGAAGAGAAGAAATCGATAACCATCTGGTTATGACTGAGGTCCATTTCCTTGCCAGTAGCTCCGAGCGTGGAAATGGCGAAGAACATAAACGCTACACCAAAGAGGAAATCGCCTATGTAGCGTTGTTTCTTACGATAAATAAGCAATAATGCGATGAAGAATACGGGGAACACGATGTTCGCCATATTAAACGAGAAGCCGAGCGTCATGATCCATGCCGTGAACGTGGTACCGATATTGGCACCCATAATCACAGATATGGCCTGCGCAAGGGTTAGCAGTCCGGCGTTGACAAAGGATACAGTCATCACCGTCGTTGCAGTCGACGACTGCACCGATGCTGTTACGAACATACCGGTCAAGAGACCGGTAAAGCGGTTGGTAGTCATTGCTCCGAGGATGTGGCGAAGCTGCGAGCCTGCCATCTTCTGGAGTGCCTCACTCATCACCTTCATTCCGTAGATGAGCAGAGCTAATGATCCGATAATTTTAAAAAAAATCCAAATCGACATATTTTAATATAAATTTATGTGGCGTTATTGCGCTTTGTGTCGAAAACGGAGTATCTTTGCCCACGGGATTGGGTATCAAGACTAAAGCATCTGTCTCTATCCCTTTCCGCCAACTACCTTTATAGAGTATTAACCCTTAAACGTAACCATAATGAAACAGTTGATACAAATCCGTTGCAAAAATAATAAAAAAACTTTAAAAGTCGAAACGGGAAGTACACTTTCTGACATTTTTGGCAATTTAAATTTTCACATGACCTTTCCGCCTATCAGCGCCAAGGTAAATAACAAGGTTGAGGGTATGCACTACCGCGTGTACAACTCCAAGGACGTGGAGTTTCTCGACGTGCGCACTCCGTCTGGCTCACGTGCCTACACACGCACATTATTCTTCGTGCTGTGCAAGGCTGTGCACAAGCTCTTTCCTGGCTGCGAGGTTGTGATAGACATCCCCGTGAGCAACGGCTACTATTGCGACTTGCGCCTGGGCCGCCCCGTCACTACAGCCGACGCAGATGCCATACGTGCCGAGATGCAAAACATTATCAACCGTGCCATTCCCATACGCCGCCACGAAGTGCCAACCGAGGAAGCCATAGACATGTTCGAGAAATACGGCTACCACGACAAGGCTCTGCTCCTGCGCACAACGGGCAAGCTATATACATTATATTATGACATCAACGGCTACGTGGACTATTTCTACGGCACCATGCTCACCAACACGTCACAACTGACACTCTTCGGACTGGAGAAATACTACGACGGACTCCTGCTGCGCATACCATCGCTCGACGACCCAACACAACTGGGCAAACTCATTCGCCAGGACAAGATGTTCGAGATATTCCAGGAGCACCACAGCTGGCAGCGACTCCTTGGCATGTCTACCGTGGGCATGTTCAACGAGGCTGTGAGCCAAGGCCACGCCACAGAGATAATAAATGTGGCAGAGGCTCTGCAAGAAAAGAAAATAGCAAACATAGCCGAGGACATAGCCCAAAGACAGAGGGTGAAGATGGTGCTCATAGCCGGGCCATCATCATCGGGCAAGACCACAACATGCAAGCGACTCTCCATACAGCTTGTGTGCAACGGCATACGACCTGTGCCAATATCACTCGACGACTATTTTGTCGACCGCGAGCTCACGCCACGCGACGAGAAGGGCGACTACGACTTCGAATCGATACGCGCCCTGAACCTCGAACTGCTCAACAAGCAACTCATGCAGCTGTTCAAGGGCGAAGAAGTGGAATTGCCAAAGTACAACTTCATCAAGGGCAAGAGCGAGCCGAGCGGAGTGAAGATGCGCATGCACCCCAACGACGTGCTTGTGGTGGAAGGCATACACGCACTCAACCCCGAGCTTACGGCACAGATACCCGACGAACTGAAATATCGTGTCTACGCATCAGCCCTCACCACAATACTCCTCGACGACCACAACTATATCCCCACCACCGACAACCGACTGCTCAGACGCATCATACGCGACGACAAGCAGCGAGGATGCTCGGCACAGACCACCATACACCGCTGGGCATCCGTGAGAGCCGGAGAGAACAAGTGGATATTCCCGTTCCAGGAGAATGCCGACACGATGTTCAATACAGCTATGATATACGAGCTGTCGGCAATAAAAACACAGGCAGAACCACTTCTGGAGCGAGTGCCCGAAAACTGCGACGAATATGCCGAGGCCTACCGACTGCGCAAGTTCCTAAGCTATTTCGCCTCAATCGACCACTCCGTCCTTCCACCAACATCATTGCTCAGAGAATTCCTCGGTGGCAGCTCATTCACATACTAATGTGTGAGCAGACGAGGATAATCACACAAAATTGCCACATCTAAGTAGCAAACCGCATACGGATGAAAGAATTTCCGATATTTTAACATAAAAAAGATTGCGACAATGCAAATTTTGTACGCAAAGAATATTGTTATCTTGTAGTTTTTTCATAACTTTGCGGTGGTAATAAAAAGGAGCGGCAAACAAGCCGAGCCCGATTACACCTATTTATATAATAAGACAATGAAAGTCGCCTGGACAGAAACGACGGCCCCGATCAGGCAATAGCGGAGTCAGGCCTACGGAAGTTGATCTATAATTCACATCTAAATATTATTTTTACAAAAAATGGCAAAGTTAGATTTGACACAGTACGGAATTACTGGTTCTACAGTAATCGCTCACAATCCGTCTTATGAG
>CAKQFF010000051.1 GCA_934230685.1 uncultured Prevotella sp.
GTTGTGGCGTCAAGGTGGGTAAAGGTTGTGGCTGGAGCCGGGTCGGTTAGGTCGTCGGCAGGCACATATACAGCCTGTACTGAGGTAATAGATCCTTTCTTTGTAGAAGTAATACGCTCCTGCATCTGTCCCATCTCACTTGCCAATGTAGGCTGATAACCTACGGCCGACGGCATACGGCCAAGAAGAGCCGACACCTCAGAACCAGCCTGAGTAAAGCGGAAGATGTTATCGATAAAGAACATGATGTCGGCAGCCTCACCATCCTTGCCTCCGTGGTCGCGGAACTCCTCGGCTACAGTAAGGCCGGACAATGCAACCGAAGCACGTGCTCCTGGCGGCTCATTCATCTGACCGTACACAAGTGTGGCCTGACTCTTCTTGAGTTCCTCAGGATCAACAAGTGACAGATCCCACTTGCCCTCCTCCATTGCCTTCTTGAACTTCTCGCCGTAGCGGATAACGCCCGACTCAAGCATATCGCGGATGAGGTCGTTGCCCTCGCGAGTACGCTCGCCTACTCCGGCAAACACCGAGTAGCCGTTGTGGCCCTTGGCAATGTTGTTGATGAGCTCCATAATGAGCACCGTCTTACCTACACCGGCACCACCGAACAGACCAATCTTTCCACCTTTCATATAAGGCTCCAAAAGGTCAATCACTTTGATACCGGTAGCGAGCATTTCCTTGTGAGTGGAAAGGTCTTCAAACTTAGGAGCCTCGCGATGGATAGGATAAGCTCCCTCCATGTCCAGAGTGCTCATACCGTCAATCGGCTGGCCGATAACGTTCATCATGCGGCCCTTAATCTGTTCACCTGCTGGCATCATGATAGCGTTGCCTGTGGGAACAACCTCAAGGCCACGCTGCAATCCGTCAGTATTGTCCATTGCGACGCAGCGCACGGTATCCTCACCAATATGCTGCTGCACCTCAATGATAAGCTCTTGTCCGTTTGGACGCTTCAGCTTAAGAGCTTCGTGGATTTTAGGCAGCACCTCTTCAGGGTTCTTGCCGGCTGTGTCGAAGTAAACGTCGATAACCGGACCGATAATCTGCGAGATGCGCCCGTTGATTTGTGACATACTATATTTGTTTTAATTTTGAAATCTGATGCAAATATAACAACAATAATCTAAATAAGAAAATATTTAATATTTATTGTGTTATAAAAGCACCAAATATACAAAAATCGTAGTTAATTTTGAACAATTACACTATATTTTGCTGCTCTTTATGTCTTATAATTAGATGCTCAGCTCGTCGAGCACCTTGATGAGCTTGCGGTCGAATGGCTTGTCGCTGCGTATTGCCTCGCTCAGCGGAACGTAGACAATCTCGTTGTTGCGCACGCCAATCATCACGTTGCGCTGGCCCTGAAGGATGGCCTCGATGGCTCCTACACCTGTGCGCGAAGCAAGAATGCGGTCGTGTGCGCTCGGACGGCCTCCTCGCTGCAAGTGGCCAAGGATTGACACACGCACGTCGTACTGCGGGAACTCGTTCTTCACACGCTCGGCATAATACATTGCGCCGCACTTGGGGCTTTCGGATACGATCACGATGCAGCTCTTCTTCGACTTGCGGATGCCGCGCTCCATGAAGCGTGCCAACTGGTCGACGTCGGTAGAGTCCTCGGGAATGATGGCTGCCTCAGCTCCACTGGCAATAGCAGAGTTCTGGGCAAGGAATCCTGCGTCGCGGCCCATCACTTCGATGAAGAAGATGCGCTCGTGGCTCTGGGCTGTGTCGCGGATGCGGTCTACACACTCTACGATAGTGTTCATGGTGGTGTCGTAGCCAATTGTAGAGTCGGTGCCATAGAGGTCGTTGTCGATTGTTCCTGGCAGGCCGATGCAGCAAATGTCGTATTTCTTGGCAAACTCCATGGCTCCTGTCAACGAGCCGTTGCCGCCGATAACTACAAGAGCGTCGATGCCGTGGTCCTGAATCTGCTGATAAGCCTTCTCCTTGCCCTCGTCGGTCATGAACTCCTTTGAGCGCGCTGTCTTGAGCACTGTGCCGCCCGACATGATGATGCCGCTGACATTCTCGGTTGTGAAGTCCTCGATCTCGCCATTTATCAAGCCATCGTAGCCACGGTAAATGCCTTTGATGTTAAAGCCGTTGCAGATGCCGGCGCGTGTCACGGCACGGATTGCTGCGTTCATTCCAGGCGCGTCGCCGCCTGATGTAAGAATTCCAATGGTCTGAATTTTAGCCATAGTGAAACAATTTATGTTTTTTAGTTTATTGATTATTATTATTCTCTAATAAAATTCTTCGAGGTAAAGCCTGCATACACAAGCACAAAGTCCATAGACTATACGTTATAGCATGGCATACATCACAACAAGTCCGATGGTTGAGCCAATGAGAGCCTTCCATCCAACATTGCGGAAGTACCAAGCCAAGCGTATGCGCTCCATCTTCATCAGGGCGAGTCCGCTGAGCGAGCCTATGCAAAGGGCATTGCCTCCCACTCCGGCAGCAAAGGCTATCATCTTCCAATAGCTGCCATTCTGCAGGTATTGAATGTCATCTCCTAACGTCTGCACAGTGCCAATGGCCGTGTCGTGGAGTGAAACCATCGACATTGCCGTGGTGAAATTATCAAGCACCATACTTAATGTCTGAGTTATGAAGCCCATGGCGAGCAAGTTGCCCACATTGTCGTCCATCCAATCTCCCAGTGCAGCCATAACTCCAGTCTCCTTTACGACACCCACAGCAAGCATTATACCAAGTACAAGCAGTATCATCTGTATAACTCCATACTGTACAACTCGCGGCGTACGTCGCAATATCATCTCGTCGGAATTCATCAACTTGCGGTTCACCACCTCGTTGACAATCCACAGAACCGCCAACACACACAAGGCTCCAAGGAATGGGCTAAGCTTTGTTATATTGTGAAAGGTAGGAATAAACCACAATCCGCCTATTCCAACAAAAAGCATTAGCACTCGCTGCCATACAGTAAGACGGGTGTCATCACCACGATACGGCATCGTTATCCACTCTGTTTCAATGCGCGTAGGAAGACTTCTACCCATCCACCATACTGGCAGCACCCATGCAATAAGACACGGTATTATAAGCGACATGGAGAAATTGGTTGCCGTAACAGCTCCCATATTCCACAACAAGAGTCCCGTTGGCGCACCAATTACAGTCAAAGCACCGCCACAGTTTGCCGAAAGCACTATGGCACAGCCCAATATCATGCGTTCACGCTGACGGCTAACAACACCGTGCATTAAGGTGAGCATCATAACCGTTGTGGTGAGATTGTCGAGATTTGCAGATATAAGGAAAGTGACAACCGAAAGCATCCACAGCATCTTCTTGCTGCTGCGCGTGCGCAACAGTTGCGAGATAAAATCAAAGCATCCGTTGTTCTGTAATATCTCAACTATTGTCATCGTGGCAAGCAGGAAAAGTACTATTTCAGATGCCTTACCCACATATTTAAGGAATATATTCTGTGCAATAAACTGCTTTACCAACGCCGAAGAGGGTTGCGCCCCGTCAAGAAACAGCATGTAGTCGCGTGCGTGCTGGCTCATAACGAAGTCTGTGCCGTAGCAGATATAAAGTATCCAGCCAAATGTGCCCACAAAGATGGCCACGGCAGCTTTGTTAACATTGGTATATTTCTCAGTTGCTATCAAGAAATAACCAATAATAAGTATGGTTACAATTACAATAGTCATATGTCCAATAATGGATTTAACAATTGCAAAGGTACTAAAATATTTGAACTAAGCAAGTAATCACACACTTTTTTTATTTTCTATTTATAGAGATTTAATGTAAACGTAATCACATAGGAAACTTATTTGGCATAATAGAAAAGTACTAAAATAAAAAAGCGAGGATTTTGTGTCTGTTTCTTAGCTTGAATGATAGTTTTTTTGTAACTTTGTGCAACAATAGGCAATATAATTTGCCTAACAACCAAACAACATAACCACATTATTATATTATATGGCATATTGGTTCATATTCAACAAGGGAGGCGTAATGCTAGAAAAATGCGACGACGGCTCATTCACTATTCCATGCTCTGACTGCGCGCCCGTGGCCACTGACGACACAACTCACATTCTTAACGTATCGCCCATGGATGATGGTACCGAGGTTAAGGCATGCCGCATAGACTACGTGCCCGAGGATTCACGCTTCGAAATGTGCGGACTAAGACAATCGTATTACAAGTTGTCGCAACCTTTGTATCTGAAAGCTGGCAAAGCTGGCGAACTGCTCTATTGGGACCAAAACACACGCTTCTGTGGTGTGTGCGGTTCGCCTATGGAGATGGATACAGACATATCTAAACGCTGTCCTAACTGTGGCAAGACAGTATGGCCACAGCTTGCAACGGCCATCATTGTGCTTATCAACCGTGGTGACGACCTTCTGCTTGTACATGCCAAGAACTTCAAGACCGATTTTTATGGCTGCATAGCTGGATTTGTGGAGACGGGAGAATCGCTTGAGGAAGCTGTAATACGTGAAGTGATGGAGGAGACTTCGCTCACTATAAAGAATCTGCGCTACTTTAAATCGCAACCTTGGCCATATCCTTGTGGACTGATGGTAGGATTCTTTGCCGAATACGAAAGCGGAGAACTGAAGCTGCAGGAGTCGGAACTTTCACGCGGCAATTGGTTCAACAAAAACTCGTTGCCTACAATTCCCGAGAAACTGAGTCTGGCAAGAATGCTTATAGACAAGTGGCTGGAGGAACATTCGTGAATGTTGAATGTTGAATTATGCGCAGAGCGCATTTTGAATTGTTCAACGATAAATGTAGATATTTTTTATTTCTCGGAATTTTGATTAAATGATAAAGATATGAAACAAATAGGATGGGGATTTATAGGATGCGGCGAAGTGACCGAGAAGAAGTCGGGACCCGCATTCAACGAGGTGGAAGGCTCGCGCATTGTGGCAGTGATGAGCCGCAAAGAGGCAAAGGCAAAGTCATACGCCAAGCGCCATGGCATAGAACGTTGGTATACCGACCCGCAGGAACTCATCGACGATCCTGATGTTACAGCAG
Organism: uncultured Prevotella sp.; assembly: GCA_934230685.1. Classification (GTDB taxonomy): domain Bacteria; phylum Bacteroidota; class Bacteroidia; order Bacteroidales; family Bacteroidaceae; genus Prevotella. The sequence continues at coordinate 5,069 of CAKQFF010000051.1, forward strand.
TCTATATAGCCACACCACCATCAAGCCATGCCACATTCGCCATTATGGCAATGAAGGCTGGCAAGCCCGTGTATATAGAGAAACCTTTGGCAGCAAGCTACGAAGACTGTGCACGCATCAACCGCATCAGCGAGATAACTGGTGTTCCGTGTTTCGTAGCCTACTACCGTCGCTATCTGCCTTATTTCCAAAAGGTGAAAGACATAATACTTTCAGGGAAGCTTGGCACCATAACCAATGTGCAGATACGCTTCTCCGTGCCCCCACGCGACCTTGATTATGAAGACACGGCCAATCTGCCTTGGCGTCTGCAGCCAGACATTTCAGGTGGTGGATATTTCTACGACCTTGCCCCACATCAGCTCGACCTGCTGCAGGAAATCTTTGGAGTAATCACACGCGCTCATGGCTATTGCTCCAACCGTGCACACCTCTACAAGGCGGAGGACACTATCAGCGCATGTTTCTTCTTCGAGAACGGATTGCCTGGTAGTGGCTCATGGTGCTTCGTTGGACATAAGAGTGCCAAGGAAGACTGTATCGAGGTGATTGGCGAGAAGGGAATGCTCTCTTTCTCTGTATACAACTACGCCCCCATTCAGCTTATCACAAGCGAGGGTCGAACTAGCATACATGTGCCTAACCCACCTTATGTGCAGCTGCCCATCATCAAGAGCGTGATAGAACATCTGCAAGGCATTGGCACATGCACCTGCACAAGTGTAAGTGCGACTCCTGTGAACTGGGTGCTCGACAGAATACTTGGCAAACTGTAAGCATAAACCCAGAGAACTGTAAGTATATACTTTTAACCAATTGTAACAAAATGAACCTACGTCCTTACATTATATATATACTGACAACGATAGCATCTACGACAGCTACCGCACAGGTAGTTGCCGATACTATCGCATGCAAGGACGTGGCGACATTCGTCCATACAGACGCACTTGCCACTACTGACACATTTGCCACCGTTGATAGTGCATTTACATCAGCCGACAGTGCCTTTGCTTCAGTTGCCACATGCACAGAACCTCCAATAAAGAAGAAGAAATCTTTCTTCAAGCGTCTTGTCGCAGGCATGTATGAGTTTGTGAAGGATTTCAGCCGCGTTGACAAAGATTATATCGAGCCACAAGCTTTCAATTATACTGTTATGCTGCAAAACACCTACACCTACGAGCTTTACCGCATAACATCGTCTAAGGGCAACGATTTCACCTTTGCGCCACAGCCTTCAATAAAGCTTGGCCCTTACCTTGGATGGCGATGGGTGTTCTTCGGCTACACATTCGATCTCAAGCACATCAGCAATGGCGACAAAAAGAAGGAGTTTGACCTCTCGCTCTACAGTTCGCAGATAGGTGTAGATCTCTTCTATCGCAAGACAGGCACCGACTATAAAATATCTCGTATGCGCCTCGATCCTGAAGCCAATATCGACACCCGCCCCATGCGAGGCGTGAGCTACGATGGCATTGATGTGAGCATCAAAGGATTCAATCTCTATTACATCTTCAACCATAAGCGGTTCTCCTACCCTGCCGCCTTCAGCCAGTCTACTATTCAGCGACGTTCATGCGGCTCGGCACTATGCGGCATCGGCTACACGCAACACTCGCTCAACATCGATTGGGAAAAGCTTAACTCGCTCGTCAGCGACCGCTTGGGTAAGGACATTGCCAACAAGTATATGGACACCGACCTGAAGATGAAGAAGGTGAAGTACACCGACATAGCTTTCTCTGGAGGATATGCCTACAACTGGGTGTTCTCTCACAACTGGCTTGCAGCCGCTTCCTTGTCGCTTGCATTAGGCTACAAGCGGGCATGGGACGACTCCGAGCATGAGAGATTCACATTAAAGGATTTCTCTTTCCACAACTTCAACATCGATGGTGTGGGCCGCTTTGGCGTGGTATGGAACAATATGAGGTGGTATTATGGTGCCAACTGCATTGTGCATACCTACAACTATCGCAAGTCGAAATTCTCTACCAACAATATGTTCGGAAGCCTTAATATATATATAGGTGTAAACTTCGGACGACAGAAATAACAACTCTTAAGATTCTCTTTGAATATGAAAACCCTACTCATAGCCTTGGCATTGCTTGCCCAATGCTCTGCCGCAAAAAACTCTCCTGAAAGCAACACCCATAAGCAGGAGGCCAACAAGACTAATGGCTCCACAAAACCAGTGCAAAAAACAAGCACACAGAAAGCAACCCCACAGAATGAGGATTATGTTGTTGTGTCTAACAGCGAGGACCAAAAACGTATAGAAACCATCCTGACAAAATACGCCAAGCACGACTCATCGCCCTCAAGCCTAATCATTGCATTGGCACGCGAGTTTAAAGGAGTGCCTTATGTGGCAAAGACTCTTGAGAACGACTCTATAGAAAACCTCGTTATCAACACACGCCAGCTCGACTGCACCACTTACGTTGAGAATGTGCTTGCCATATATCTGTGCATAAAAAACCAAAAGCTTACATTCAATGACTATTGCTCGTATATTAAAAACATACGATATGTTGGCGGAAAAGTGAGCTACCCCACCCGACAGCATTATTTCACAGAGTGGATTGACGAAAACACCAAGGATGGATATGTAGAGGAAATACAATCGCCCAACCCTCCATTCACAGCCAAGCAGCACTTGAAGATAAACTTCATGAGCACGCACACCCAGTTCTACCCCATGCTTAAAAACAAACCAGATATGGTGAAGCCTATCGCCGAGATGGAGTCTCGTCTTTCGGGCAATACTTACCGGTTTATCCCCAAATCGTCAATAGCCAATACACAGCTGTTCCGCTCCACTATCCATGATGGCGACATCATTGCCATTGTCACATCTAAAGGTGGCTTGGACACTTCGCACATCGGCATAGCAGTATGGCACAAGGATGGTCTGCACATGCTCAATGCCTCACAGATACACAAGAAAGTGGTTGAGGAACCTATGACGCTCTATCAGTATATGCAGAAGCATCCGTCGCAGACGGGAATAAGAATTGTGAGAGTGAAATAAATCAGCAAATATTTTAGATTCTAAGCCCCACCTTATTATAAACGAAAATGACAGAAAAAGAATTTGAAGAATATTGGAAGGCAAACCGTGAGTCCATCCTTTCAAAAGATGAGGAATATCGACGCGCTAAGGAGAACTTCAAGATGAGCAGCGGTTCCGACATGCTGCTGTTCGGCATACCTATTGTTGCCGGCATAGTGTTTATGAACAATGTGCATTTGGGCAACGAACTGCTCAATTGGGTGGCAAGCGCGGCCATTACTATAGTTTGCTTTGCCATTTGCGTATGGATTAAGAGTCTTATGACAGGCAGCGGGTCGCCGGATGAAGTGGAAGAGAAGATTAAGGAGAGAGAAAAAGAAAGATTATAAAAATAGATGGTGTGTCAAAATGGAAGTTAACAGACACTCCTATTTTGACACATTCTCCTAATCAAGCGCCTCATGAATATTCCTCATCAGTCCCGAATACTTCGCCCTTTTCACCGCACTTCCCTTAAACAGACGTCTATAATCCTCTTCCGTAAGTGCAAGCCAATCCTCACGCTTCATATTCAGCAGTTCGTCGGAAGGTTGCAGTTCGGGAGTAGTGTTGGGCTGAGAGAAACGGTTCCATGGACATGCCGTTTGGCAGCGGTCGCAACCGTAAATAGTATCTCCCATCTTTTCGGACAATTCGGATGGTATGTCCCCACGGTTTTCAATTGTCTGATAGCTTAGGCAAAGCCGGGCATCAAAACAAGTTTTGCCTTTTTCACCATTATCCTTACTTCCCTCCCCCATACTCAACGCATGAGTAGGACAAGCGTCTACACACGCATGACAATTGCCGCAACGCGAAGTCATAGGCTCATCATACTCAAGCTCCACGGGCAGAAACAGTTCGCCAAGGAAGAACATACTTCCTGCACGAGGAATGATAAGCTGATGATTGCGTCCTGTCCATCCAAGCCCAGCCTTCACAGCCCAATAACGCTCAAGCACAGGAGCTGAGTCGCAAAAGGCACGATAGTTGTCAAAGCCTAAGAGTTCGGCCAATTGACGCAACTTATTCTTCACCACATCATGATAGTCCTTGCCCAATGCATAGGCGGCAAATTGCGGTTCGCCATCGGGCAGATGACTTGCAGGAGCATAGTTTAGAGCCACCGACACTATGCTTTTCAGTCCATCCATCAACAATCTTGGGTCGAAACGTTTGTCGGGATAATTCTCAAGATAAGCCATAGTGGCATGGTCGCCCCCAGCAATCCATTTTCTATACGACGCTACGACCTCAGGGTCTACGGCATCTGCCTTTGCAATGCCACAAGCAAAAAAGCCGAGGTTCTTAGCCTCGGCTTTTATGCGTAGAGATAATTCTTTCTTATCCATATAGATAAACACAATATCTTTCTTATCCATCATAAGTACTGATGGCATTAACAATCATTATTCCACACTCTACTCAAAAGTCTTAAACTCGTAGCCTTGTTCCTTAAGCCACTTGAGTGAGCGTGGAAGTGCTGTGCGGAGTTTGCCGATGCTCCTCAGAGAATCGTGGAAAGTAATTATAGAACCGTTGCGTGCGTAATTGCACACATTATTATATATATCATCAGCCGTGAGCCATTTTGAGTAGTCGCGTGTCACAAGATCCCACATCACAATGCGGTACTTACGTTTAAGCCACAAATACTCGCTATGACTCATACATCCGTGAGGCGGACGGAAGAGATGCGACCCGATAAGGTCGTTGGCACGCTCGGTATCTTCGATATACGTCTTTGCCAAATGCTTGAATCCTCCGAGATGGTGGTAGGTATGGTTGCCCACCTGATGTCCCTCAGCCACTATCTGACGGTAGAGGTCGGGATACTTGCGCACATTGTCGCCCACCATAAAGAATGTAGCCTTGGCGTCAAACTCAGCCAGCGTCTGGAGAATGAACGGTGTAGACTCCGGTATAGGTCCGTCGTCGAACGTGAGGTATACCGAATGGTCATTACGGTCCATTCTCCAGGCTGCGTGTGGATAAAGCCACCGCAGCCATATTGCCGGTTGTTCAATTATCATTGCATCTCATAAGGCTGACCGCCCTTCATTTGGTACATTTTATAAATGTTGTTGGCAACAGTCATCCACTTATCGGCCTGCTTGGCATCGACAAGCCTCATCACGTCCGAAAGACTCTGCATCACGTAGAGCTGACGCATGAGACTGTCTGAGCACATGTCGAAGCGACTGCCATCGAGCTGCACATAGTAGTCGGCATAGCTCTTGGTGTTGTCCCAAACCTCATTGAGCAGACGCTTAGCATCTTTCATCTGTCCAAGCAGAGCGTAAGCGCGAGCCAAGTCGGCAGAGCCAGACACGAATGTGTTAGGCACATTATAGTTGGGCAGCACCTTTTCTGCCTTGCGCAGCACCTTAAGCGCCTTGTCGTTCTTGCCCTCCTTGATGAGTTCAAGGGCGAGCTGAACAAAGAGATGGCGATGGGTGTAGCACATGCGCATCACAGTCTCGTCGAGATAGAGTCCAGGCTTGTCAAGTCCGCCAAACTTATAGCGGTTCATCACATTGTTATATGTCTTCTCGGTGTCGAAGTTCTTCGCGCCATTGGCATTTGTGGTGAACGGTGAGATGCGGTAAGCAAGACCTTCTGTTATGAAGTTATCGCCAAGATTCATATAGTTGTCCTCACCTACAGTAGTGGCTACATACAATGGGCGTGTCCAGTTGCACTGTGACAGCATCTCAAGCATCATGAGGTCGTTCTTGTAGAGAGCGCGCTTGCCACTAAGCGAGATAACCATACGGTCGGGGATAGAGTCGCTTGCCATCATCATTCCGCTCTTCTTCACAGCCTCCTTGTCGATAGTGATGAACATAGTGTCAGTAGGAATTACGTGCATGTCGCTGTTCTTAGAGCGCACCCAATACTTCATGATGTTCTTCACCTCAAACGGATTGTCGCCAAACTGCTGCTTTGCATCAGCAGAATGTTCCTTGTAGTAGTCCAATACCTGCTGCTTGAGCGACGCATCCACCTGCACATAGTCGTTAGTG
>CAKQFF010000052.1 GCA_934230685.1 uncultured Prevotella sp.
GCAAAAATAGCAATTTTTATGTTATTTGCAAGCAATATATAGTTTTTTTTCGGCTACACCCTCAATAAAGTTTAAATTCAGGGCAAGAATAAAGAAATAGTCGCTCAAACGGTTGAGATATTCGAGTATAGAGGGGGCTATTGCGTAGTGGGAAGACAGTTCTACAACACTACGCTCTGCACGTCGGCATACGGTGCGGCATACATGCGACTGGGCTGCCGACATACTGCCACCTGGCAGGACAAAGGTGCCTGGCTGTGGAGTGGAGTCTTGCAGACGGTCAATCTCATGCTCAAGGGTTGTGATGTCTTCTGGCTTTATGCTGCCTTCAGACAATGTGGAGAGGGCTGTGCCGAGATGGAAAAGACACGACTGTATGGAGGTGAGCAGCGGGGCGAACTTGTCACCAGTCATCGAATGCAAAAGGCCAATGTGGGCATTAAGCTCGTCTATATCACCACAGGCACAAATGCGGATGTCGGTCTTGGGCACGCGCTTGCCACCTACAAGAGAGGTAATGCCATGGTCGCCGGATTTAGTGTAAAGTTTCATGTCAGAAGTTAACTATATAGTTGGTTTTAAATCTATCGGTATCGAAAAACGCCACACCAGCCCAATAGAGGTCAAAGCTTACGCTCACCTTCTTGCTGTCGAGCAACCGTTGCCACATGCGCTGGGCTATCGCGTTGTCGGCAATGTCCTCAATGATAATCATGGTTTGATTGTCGGTATGCTGAAGCAGTCGGTCGAGATAATCCTCGCATCCTTCTGCTGGACACACACGTGCCACTTCCACTCTATCACAATCATTCAGCAAATCATCCACAACACATGTGCGGCGACATCCGCTCCCCACATAAGCCGAGAGCAACTGAGCGTCATCACCATTACTAACAAAATATGCTGCCTGACGGAAGTTGGCTATGCGGAAGTAGAGTTCCATACGCTTGCGCACAAGCCACGGCAATGACGGATATTGCAGGCGAAGCTCGGCATAGGCATAATAGGGATAATGCTCACAGAGCACATAGCGTATGAAACGGTAGGCAGACGGCGACTGTACCCCAAAGCCTCGGCTGTGGGACATGCGACGGAGCCATACTATGTAGCGTTTCAACTTGTTCATAGCTACAAAATTAGGCAAAATATGCGAGAAAAACAATAGAAAATGACGGTCTTTGATTAAGTTGCAGTAACTTTGCACCTCGAAAAGAAAGATTGTAACACATATTTATATTATAAGCATTAGAAGAATAGCTGTATGTTATTGGATTTTTTCATTACCTGCAACAAGATTGGGGCCTTCACCCTTGGCGGTGGCTATGCCATGATACCAATCATGGAGAAGGAGTTTGTCGACAACCACAAATGGATGGACAAGCAGGAATTTATGGACATAATGGTGGTGGCACAGACCACACCTGGTATTTTTGCCATTGATATGGCAAGCCATATTGGCTACAAGCTGCGTGGCGTATGGGGCGGAATAGTAGGAGCCGTTGGCATTGCGTTGCCTTCGATCATCGCCATTCTCGTGATAGCAATGTTCTTTCATAACTTCAAGGACAATCCTTGGGTGGAGAAGTTCTTCATGGGTGTGCGTCCTGCTGTGGTGGCTCTGATAGCCGCGCCAGTGTTCAAGATGGCTAAGACGGCCAACATAGGATGGAACAATGTGTGGATACCTATAGTGTGCTGCTTGCTGATTTCACTTCCGATATTTGGCAGTGGAAGCACCGCTCATGGCATTTCACCAATATGGATTATTGTAGCAGCTGGCGTTTGCGGATGGTTCTACGGAAAGTTTAAAAAGAAATAAGATATATAGATTATGATTTTCCTCAAACTGTTTATTATCTTCACAAAGATAGGTACGTTCAACTTCGGTGGCGGCTACGCCATGCTGTCGCTTATATATAATGAGGTGGTGATGAGAAACCACTGGATGACACGTGCCGAGTTTACAGATATCGTTGCCATAAGCCAGTCTACTCCTGGTCCTATAGGCATCAACGCCGCAACCTACGCCGGATATGTGGCTGTACTGAATCAGGGCTATCCTGAATGGGCTGCTGTGATGGGCTCTGTGCTTGCATCATTGTCGATAATTTGGCTGCCGTTCATCATCATGATTCTTATCTCGCGCTATCTGATGACTCACAAGGACTCAAAAATTGTGAAGGACATATTCTCTGGTTTGCGTCCGGCAATCATCGGACTCATTGCCGCTGCAGCAGTGTTGCTCATGAACAAGGAGAACTTCGGCGACCCTGTTGCCAACCCTACCTATTTTGCAATAAGCGTGGCATTGTTTGCCGCCACATTCTACTTCACACGTTTCCGCAAGATTAACCCAATATTGGTGATGTTGGTATGTGGAATAATCGGACTCTTCATTTTCTGACAACAGAAAATGAAGAGCCCGATTTTTTATTTTACCTAACGCATATTTATTAGAAGTTCACACCAAATGTCATCATAAAGCATCCGTTGTGCGACTTGTCAAACTCATCATGGCAGATATTGGCAAGTCCAAGCTCATAGCCGAGGTCGGCATAAAGCATGTCGTAGCCTATGCCACAACCAAACTTAAGGCCTCCGTCAAAGCGCTGGAAATATTTCTTTGAGAAAGAACTCTCAGCCACACGCTCGTAGTAGTTGCGTATCTTGCCGCCTACACCACATGCAAGATAACCACCAAAGAAGGGCTGCACTGAAAGGTCATCATCAACCGGGATGGCATATTTCACCACGATTGGTATCTCAAGATAGTTGAGGTCATAGGTCATCTTCTTGCCGCTGTCGAGAGTTTTCTTGCCACCCTTCTCATTGTAGAATAGTCCGGTTTCCAAATAAAGGGGAGCCTCGTCGGTAAGGGCAAAGCCTACAACACCTCCAATATTCAGTCCGGTCTGCGAGTTTCCGCCATCAAGAGTCTTGTCATCAGAGTTGACTGTTGAGAACGACGGACCTATACGCAATCCATAATAATAGGCGTTTTCTCCTAAGAATGAATCATTGTGATACTTAGAATAGTCAAGATGACCAGTGCGCTCGTTGTAGTAGCGACTGTTCTTGTATGCCTGTGCCTGGACTGAAGTTACCGACAGCATCAATGCTGCCATTGCCATTATAAGAGTTTTTTTCATAGTCTTTTGTTTATTATGTTCATTTTACGATGGCGAAGTTAGCCATTTATTTATAAAATAAGGTGGGGAATTTCCCTAAAACAGAATGGGAGAATCCCTTATTCTCAGTTTCCCATTATTTTTAAAGGGATTTATTTGCTTTGTCGCGAGACATACACCGATTCATATTCCTCCTGCATGTGGCGCACCGAGAAATGCTGCAAGGCAAAGGCTTGCGCCTTGTGGGCAAGCTCTTGGCGGTTGCATGTGGGCAGAAAGTCGCAGAACAACAGCTCATAAGCTTCCACACTGTTGCCTTCTACCATTAAGGGCCAGTCGCCGGGTAAGGTGTCGCGCAATCCTGGAGCACAGTTAGCTATCACTGGCAGACGGTTCATACTCGCCTCCATAGACAACATGCTAAGCCCCTCAAACTCCGACGGCATGAAAAGATAGTCGAATGACGACATATAGCTGGCAAGAGAATAGATCGGCGGCACAAGCTCTGCATTATGCAATGGCTCGGCTACTGTATTCGCTCCATTCATACCATCAGCTGTTTCTCCACGCAGAGTCTGCTCTACAAGGTGGCGAAGCGAACCGTCACCTGCTATAACAAAATGGAAACGGTTGGTTTTGTCAAGTCGCCTCACCACTTCACACAATGTGGAAATGCCTTTCTGCATCTCCAAACGTCCCGCAAAAAGAATGTTCATACGATTGCCTGGCAATTTAGGGTAAGCTTTCTGCTCTACCTCGCCCACTCCATTATGAATGATTGGTGGAGTAGCGCCAAATCTTTCAGCATAGGCATCGCGCACAGAATCGGATATTGCGATATTGGCATTGTGGTTGCAGAAGAAACGCTCCACTTGGTTGGCAAGCCAAGGCTGTCCAGTCCACAAACGGGTGTTGTGAATTGTGCGCACTATGACGGTATGACGAAGCATCCAGGGGAAGAGACGTGAGAATGCATAGAGACACATGTCGGGAGTCTCGGTATGGCTGTGAATAACATCCGGACGCCAACGCAACATTATATATAACATGCGCAAGGGAAAGAACAGAGCCGCTATACGCTCAAAGAGGAAATGAAAATGCACATCAGGCATAAGCGAACGATGGCACACCACTCCCGCACCCCGAAGCTCACGAAGGAACTTAGGGGTGTAGGCAGAGTTGCCACGCACCATCTCCACGACATGATATTCCATGCCGGAGGTGGCTGAGGTTGCTATGTTGGCTGCCACTCGCTCGGCACCGCCAAGGTCGAAGTGGGTTATGAGGTGGAATATACGCATGGGTGATAGGTTTTGTTTTTATTTTCAGGACTCAATCCTCAAGTTTCGGTTTCGGAGCTTCGCGGCGGCGCACAGGCTTAAGTTCGCTGCCCCCCTTCTTTCCTCGCCAAACAAAGATGTCGTTCTTATCGAGCGGACGGATATAGTCGAACCAAGCGAACTCCTGCAAACGATACTTACTGGGCGGTATCTGCGTTACGGGATACATTGTTCCCACCGATTTGGATGCCCATATCTTCTGCAACTGACGTTCCTTGGACAAATACATGCGCAGGGTGTCGGTCTCAAGATAGTTAAGCTCTGTAAGCACAGAGTCCTTGGAGTCGGCGTTGTAATAGAGCGACTTCACATTGCCTGTAGCGTCGGCACGGCGCATAGCTCCATCTATAAAGAATGCGTCCATGCGGCGTGAGGATATCTGGTTGAAATGATTCTTGTCGTCGACTTGCTCCACCGATAGAGCCTGGTTGATAATCTCCGCTTTGCGTATGGTGGAATCGTTCATGTAGACACGTATCTCCTCGCCAAGCAACTGGCGGTTGGCGTTCCATGCTATCGGGTCGTGGTACATCGTCATGCAGGAGTCAAGCGAACTGAACACGAGAGAATCGCACACTGCCTGAATGTCGCTGCGGTAGGCTCGCACATGCGGATAGGCATGCACCTTGCGGTATACAGAGTCGGTGTTGATGTTGAATGTATATATCTTCATCGAGTCGGCGTGCATCCAGAGTGTGTCTTTCTGCGAATAGTCGAGCATGATGGCACGCTTTGTTGCATAGCCATAGCCAGTCTTGTCGTTGTAGAAAAGGCGGTCGGCATGAAGCTCGTTCTTATTTGCCTTGTCGATATAAATGACGTTGCCAAAACCTTCGTTGTTGCCATTGTTGTTGTCGTGGAAGAGCGAGTCACCGGTTATCGACTTGTCTTTGTCGACAATAGTAGAACGTCCGAAGAGCTGCGAGCGATCGGTGCGCGAGTTCATATAGCCATCCGTAGTGTGAACAATGCTGCCCTTCGACGTTATGGTGGATGGTCCTACTACGTGGGCTATGGAAGTGCGGGTGTCGTAGTGCAAGGTGTCGGTAGTGATATGGTTCTTGCCCGAATACATCTCCACTCCATAATAGAAGGATGCCTGGCGAGTGGCGGTGCTGTAGGCTCCCCAATCGGAAACAAGTCGGTCCTTGCCGTCAACAAGCTTGCCTCCCTCGAAGAAGTAAGCAAGGTCGTAGATACGGTCGTAATCGAGCGAGTCGGTGTAGAGAGTCTGTGTGCGATGCTTAAGCACTACGTTGTGGCGGGCGTGCATCATTTGGTCAGCTCCGTCGTAGTCGGCATATTCACATGTCAATGAAAGAGTGTCGCCTTGCTTGAAATGCACATGTCCGAAGGCTTCCACTGAGTTTGACTCCTGAAAGAAATAAGCACTGTCGCACCATAGCTGCGAGCCGGCATGTGTGAAATGCACCTTGCCTTTTACAATCTGAGCATCGGGCACACTGCTGTACTGGTCGTACTTCAGTTCATCGGCATGCACCAAGTAGACACGCTCATCGGTCTTCTGGCGCTTCTTTTTCTTATACGGAGACGCTACGGCACACATCAGGCAAAAGCCAAAAAGGCACAGAACCGTCAATGTGACGATTCTATGCCAATTGTTTCTACTTGAGCATTGTGAACCTGAAAAGGTAGTCATAATTTTCAATTCTCAATTATTAATTTAGAAATTATTATTTCACCCAACCTTCATACTCAAACTTGCACGACTTGTAGCGGTCGTTCATCTTGATGTATGTTGTCTTGATCTTGTCGACAACCCACTGGTGGAGGAAATCGGCACGTTGCTTTTGCAACACCACATTCTTCATCACCTGGTAGTCTTCGGTTATGTTGGCGCGATGGGCTGGTGTGCGGCTCTTCAGTTTAACGATAGCCACAACAGTCTTGCCCTTCTCGTTAATCATTCGGAAAGCGTTTGACACATCACCTACCTCCATCTTCTCAACTTCGCGAGCCACCTCGGTAGGCAGGTCTTTCATCTGGAAGCGCGATGTGCGTCCTTCCTCGCTGTTGAACGACATCAGACCGTGGTTGTTGCGTGTGTCCTTATCGTCGGATGCAAACGTAGCTGCCTCCTCAAACTTATATTTTCCGCTGCGGATTTCTGTGGCAAGTGAGTCAAGACGCAAGCGCATAGAGTCGGTAGCTTCCTCAGATACATGCGGGACGCGAAGTATATGACGCACCTTGATTTTATCACCACGCTTGTCGATGAGCTGAATGATGTGGAAACCATATTCCGACTCTACAATCTTCGAGATCTTCTTTGGATCGGTGAGGTTGAAAGCCACGGCAGCAAACGCAGGGTCGAGCATACCACGACCTACATAGTCCATCTCTCCACCCTGGCGAGCCGAACCTGGGTCTTCGGAATAGAGACGTGCGAGAGTTGCAAAAGAAGTCTCACCACTATTCACACGCTCTGTATATTCGCGAAGCTCATTCTTCACGCGATTGATTTCCTCCTGGGCGATTTTGGGCTGACGTGTAATGATTTCCACCTCTACCTCAGTTGGCACAAAAGGAATGCTATCCTCAGGCATATTGCGGAAATAGTTGCGCACATCAGAAGGTGTGACACTTATGTCGTGCACAAGCTTCTCCTTCATAGCCTGGATGAGCTGGTTGTTCTTGAAATCATCATGGAGCTGAGAGCGCATCTGAGACACAGTCATCTTCTTGTACTCCTCAAGTTTCTCACGCGAGCCAGCCTGCTGAATCCAGCGGTTAATCTGCATATCAATGTTTTGAGCTATCTCCGCCTCAGTAACCTCTATAGAGTCAATCTCTGCCTGATGCAAAAAGAGCTTCTGCACAGCTATCTGCTCAGGTATTGCACAATCAGGATTGCCGTGCCAGTCGATGCCTTCTGCCTCACCCTGAAGGCGCATCATCTCGACATCCGACTTAAGTATTGGCTGATCGCCAACTACCCATATCACCTCATCCACGACACTGTGCTCGGGAGCAGCTGTCTCTTCTTCCGAACCGTCAACAACGGGTCGCGACTCCGACAGCTCAGGCAGTGTGACAGCTGTATTGGTGGTGTCGCTTGCAAAATGTCTATTGCCCGACATACGACCTGCACTGGCACCAATGCCCGCACAAATCATCAAAGCTATCAAGGCTATAGTAAATTTGTTTTGTTTGTTCATCTAATATCTTTTCTTCTGTATTTATTTGTGAATATGTCTTTTTCAGTGATTTATTCGCTGAATACTACTTTTTCAATGATTGTTCACTGTTGCAAGAGCCTCCTGATTGAGCACAACAGGATACTGACGACGCAAGTCTTCTATCCATTGCTTTTCAAGTTGCTCCTGATAGTCGGCTACAACAAGCTCGCGAACATCGCCAAATTCCTTGGGTTTCTTCATAACTGTGCCATAAACGGCAGAGTAGCTGTAGTCTTTAGGAGCATTGTAAACAGTGTCTTTCTTGAATACTTCGCGATCGACAAGGGCGTTGTCTCCCTTCTTGAAAATGCCCTTCACCACCTTGATGCGCAAGGTTGAGTCATTGAACTGCTTGCGCAAGGTTTCTGCCCAATCATCAAAAGCAATATTCTTGAGCGAAAGCTTCACAGCCTCCACATCGGCAGCATCCTTACAGTTGTAGGCAATGCCCTTGAAGCGTGGCTCTGTCCAGGCATAACGCTTACGGTTTTTCTTGAAGTAAGCAGCAAGAGCATTGTCGTCCTTGGCAGCCTTCTCCCAAACCATACGGTTGGAAATCTCGTAAAGCAGAAGTCCGTCGTGATATTCGCGAATGAGATTGCGCAAAGCAGGATCTTTGGCAGCAAGCTCGTCGGCACGGTTATTCAGCAAAGACTCTGCTGTGGTCTTAGGCACGGATGCCTTAGCAATAGAGTCGAGTTTCTGCGAGATGATGCGCTCGCGAAGTCCACGCTGGTCGATAAAGCGTCGGATATCAGCACGCACAGAATCATAGGGGAAGAAATTCTGCTTTGCCATAAGCTTTACGATATGGTAGCCAAATGGCGAGAGGAAGGGTTTTGATATTTCACCAGGCTTCATCGAGAACACCTGATTCTCAAATTCCTTTACTGTCTGTCCCTTCTGAATCCACGACAAGTCACCACCACGTCGGGCAGATGCTTTGTCGTCAGAGAGTCGAGTTGCAAGGTCGGCAAAGTCGGCACCCTTCTCCAATGCTGTATATATTGAGTCGGCACGCAACTTTGCAGCATCTTGCTCTGCCTGCGTAGCCTTTTGGTTTATCATAACAAGTATGTGGGCGGCATGAGCCAGTCCACCGTTTGCATCCACACGTGTCTGTGTGTCCTTGTAAATTCTCTTCGCCTCGTTCTCAACATCATTGTCGTTGATGAACGTAGGACGCACCTGCTGGTCGCGATACATCAGAAACTCTTTGCGAAACGCACTTGTCGTATCAATGCCCGCAGCTTCGGCTGCAAGCACCTTAAGCTTATAGTTTACGAAAAGCGGAACGTACTCTTCGACGTTCTTCTTGTCGACAACAGTTTCAGAGTTGTTCTTGTTGTAAGAATATTCAAATTCTGAGCGCAGCACCGGTTTCCCGTTGATGGTCATTACTACTGGGTCGGTGGTTTGCGCGCCTGCATAGCTTGCAGCAATAAGCAGGGCAGCCAACAGTGATTTAAATTTCATTTCAGTGTATGATAAAATACGTATATATTTAAATAGGTGAAGCAATGGCATGGGGCACAACCCTTATAGAAAAAGGGGCGGGGCCGAGCCATTGCTTTATTTCAATTTACAATCAAAAATTACGGCTTGCTTTTATAAGAAGCCTTCTGAATTATCAATTGTCAATTGTCAATTTCTCAATTGTCTTTACTGAGGACGAGAGTAGTTAGGCGCCTCACTTGTAATAGTGATGTCATGAGGATGGCTCTCAAGCACACCTGCATTAGTGATGCGTGTGAACTTGGCGTTGTGCATATCCTCAATTGTGCCGGCTCCACAGTAGCCCATACCTGAGCGCAAGCCACCGATAAGCTGATAGATAACTTCCTGAACAGTTCCCTTGTAAGGCACACGACCAGCAATTCCCTCTGGAACGAGCTTCTTGACATCGCTTGTACCGGCCTGGAAGTAGCGGTCCTTAGAACCATTCTCCATAGCCTCCAAAGAACCCATACCACGATAGCTCTTGAACTTACGTCCGTTGAAGATGATTGTGTCGCCAGGGCTTTCCTCTGTTCCTGCTACGAGTGAGCCAATCATTACAGAGCTTCCACCAGCTGCGATTGCCTTGACAATATCGCCTGAATAACGCAAACCACCATCAGCAATCAAAGGCACACCAGTACCCTTCAAGGCAGAATATACGTCGTAAACTGCGCTAAGCTGAGGAACACCAACACCTGCTACAACACGAGTTGTACAGATAGAACCCGGACCAATACCTACCTTCACAGCATCAGCACCGTTGTCAACGAGCATCTTTGCAGCAGCGCCAGTTGCAACATTGCCCACAACAATATCAACATTGGGGAACGAAGCCTTAGCCTCACGCAACTTCTCGATTACAAACTTAGAGTGACCATGAGCTGTGTCAATAACGATAGCATCGGCACCAGCCTCCACAAGAGCACTCATGCGGTCGAGTGTGTCAACAGTAACACCAACACCAGCTGCGACACGAAGACGACCCTTGTCGTCCTTGCAAGCCATTGGCTTGTCCTTTGCCTTGGTGATGTCCTTGTAGGTGATAAGGCCAACAAGGTGATTCTCACTGTCAACTACTGGCAACTTCTCTATCTTGTTCGACTGAAGGATATCAGCGGCAGCAGCGAGATCGGTCTTGATATGTGTGGTAACAAGATTCTCGTGTGTCATCACATCGTCGATAAGTTTGTCGAGATGACGTTCGAAACGAAGGTCACGGTTGGTCACGATGCCCACGAGATGATTCTCACCGTCAACGACAGGAATACCACCAATGTGATACTCTGCCATCATGTCGAGAGCGTCTTTCACTGTCTTGCCACGGCGGATAGTCACCGGAGCATAAATCATACCATTCTCAGCACGCTTAACGGTTGCCACCTGACGGGCCTGGTCTTCAATCGACATGTTCTTGTGAATAACACCAATACCACCTTCACGTGCAATGGCAATAGCCATAGCCGACTCCGTTACGGTGTCCATGGCTGCTGTAACAAAGGGCACATTCAGGCTGATGTTACGTGAGAACTTGGTTTTCAACTCTACCGTTTTCGGCAGTACCTCTGAATAAGCGGGGATAAGGAGGACGTCATCGTATGTGAGACCGTCCATTACAATTTTATCAGCAACAAATGATGACATATAACTTAAAAATTTATTGCGTGCAAATTTAGCAATAAAAATTCAATCATGGGCATGTTATCACGACTTTATTTCCGATGTTAATGCAAATTAACGACTAATGGACATAAGCAACTGTGATAAACCGGAATTATAGAAATGTATAGACAATAAAAAAAGGTCTCCAAAGTCGTTAGACCTTGAAGACCCAAGTAAAAGAAGGCAGCCACCTACTCTCCCGCATTGC
>CAKQFF010000053.1 GCA_934230685.1 uncultured Prevotella sp.
AGCCTCTTGTCGGATTCGAACCAACGACCCCGAGATTACAAATCACGTGCTCTGGCCAACTGAGCTAAAGAGGCAAAATCCTTGCAGCCGTTAAGCCACGATTTAGGACTTGTTCTAAAACGGCTGCAAAGATACAACTTATTTTTTAACCGCCAAAACTTTTCGGCATTTTTTTTACATATTCCTTGATTTTTCCTTGAATTTAGTGAGCTGCACCTTCATTGAATCCACGCAAAGGTCGATTCCCTCCTCAAATGTGTCGCATGTCTTCTCCACGAATAGAGTCTGTCCGGGCACGCCTACCGTAAGGCTTGTCTCCTTGTTGTTCGACGTTGCGGGCTTCACTACCTTGAGCTGCACCTCGGCTGTCTTTATGTCTTCGAATGTTTTTTCGAGCTTTGCTACCTTCTTCTCGATGAACTCCTGCAATTTGTCTGTAGCGTCAAAGTGGATTGACTGAATCTTAATCTCCATAGTGTCCTCCTTTTCTTTTGTTAAGGTTGTTAGTTTATTGACGCGGATGCGCCTTACTATAAATTTGCTTAAGTTGTTCGAATGTTGTGTGGGTGTAGATTTCGGTTGTGGCAAGACTTGCATGGCCGAGCAGTTTCTGCACACTCTCCAGGTCGGCTCCGTTGTTGAGCATCGCCGTTGCGAATGAGTGGCGCAATACGTGTGGCGAACGCTTTGCAAGGTTGTCCACCCCAGCAAGCAGAGCCTTCACTATCTGTCTCACCTTTATAGGTGCTATCCTTGCGCCCCTGTCGTTATGCAGGAAAGCCCCGTCGGCCTTGCACCCTGGCTGGCTGTCGCGCATCTGCATATATTTGTGCATCTGCTCGGCAAGCTCTTCGCCAAAAGGCACTATGCGCTGCTTGTTGCCCTTGCCCGTGACCCTAAGCTCACGCTGGCTGAAATCTATATCCTTGTCGTCAAGTCCCGTAAGCTCCGACACTCGGAGTCCGGTCTCATACAGCATCATTAATATGGTACGCGTGCGCGAATCCTTATATGTATCGCCCCACTCCACATTGTCGAGCAAGCGGTCCATGTCTTCCTCGCCCACAAACTGTGGCAACCGCCTGTGCTTTTTCGGGGCATGTATGGCGTGGGCAGGGTCATGATTCACGAGCCCTCGCGACAGCCCGAAGCGGTACAACGACTTGACTGCACTCAGACGACGGCAGATTGACGTGGCTCTATTGCCTCGGTCCATCATGTCCTCCATCCAGCCTCTTATCACGTCGGTGTCCACTGTGTCAAACGTCAACGTTGCGTCAAGGCTTTTGAAGTATTGCTCGAAGGCCTCAAGGTCCATCTCATACTCTCCCACCGTGCGTGGGGAGCGGTTGCGCTCAAAGCGCAAATAGTCCATAAAAGCGTCTATTTCAAGCATTCTTGTCATCTGTTTGTTTCGACAACGAATGTACGTATTTTATTTTACATAGCCAAATTTTCAGACTATAATTTTGCATTTTTTCAGTTTTTACGTCATTATTGCATAAGGATAACAATTTGGAGAAGATAATGGGGCTTTCAAAATTTCAGATATTGTGATTTTATAGTTATCTTTGCCATGAGTTATGGTGACAGCACTATTTCTCCCACACATTATTTATATACACTATATAACTTATGAAATATCCAATCGGCATACAAGACTTTGCCAAAATCAGAAACGAAGGTTTTGTCTATATCGACAAGACCGACATGATATATAGACTTGCCAATGAAGGAACTATTTACTTCCTTAGCCGTCCACGACGCTTCGGAAAGAGTCTGCTTGTGTCCACACTTGAGTATTACTTCAAAGGCGAGAAAGAGCTATTCAGTGGACTTGCCATAGAATCCTTGGAGAAAGACTGGGAGACATATCCCGTGTTTCATATCGATTTCAACAGCAACAACTTCACTATTGGCAACACTTTGAAGGATATGCTCGACGCTTACGTAGAGAAATGGGAAAGAGAATATGGCGTGACTGGCGACCAACGGTTCAGCGTAGGCGAACGTTTCGCACAACTTCTCTCACACGTACATAAGCAGACCGACAAACGCTGCGTTGTGCTAATCGATGAATACGACAAGCCTTTGCTCGATGTGCTCGACACTGGATACAAAACTAAAGACAGCAATGGCGACGAAATTCTTATCGAGGAATACAACCGCAACATTCTTAAAGGATTTTACTCCACGTTCAAGGCTGCTGATGCCGACCTACAGTTTGTGCTGCTCACTGGTGTAACAAAATTCTCGCAGGTAAGTGTATTCAGCGGTTTCAACCAGCCTGCCGACATCAGCATGAACTCTCACTACGAGGCTTTATGCGGCATTACTGAGGAGGAAATGGAGAATGTGTTCCATAAACAGATGGACGAAATGGGCGAAGAGCAGGGGCTGTCACCCGAAGAAATACGCCTCATGCTTAAGCGCCATTACGACGGCTACCACTTCAGCAAGCGCATGAAGGACATATACAATCCTTTCAGTGTGCTCAACGCTTTCAACAAAGGCGAGATTGACGACTTCTGGTTTGCATCTGGCACTCCGACCTATCTCATACGCTTGCTCAACCACACCCAGGAAAATCTTAACGAACTTACAAACAAATATTACGATGCATCGGAATTTGTAGACTACCGTGCTGACGTGGAACGTCCTTTGCCTATGATTTACCAGAGTGGCTACCTCACTATCAAGGCATACGACCGCCTCACCAACACCTATCTGCTCGACTTTCCTAACAACGAAGTGAAACGCGGATTTGCCACTGCCATTGCCAACAATTACCTGCAGAGCCAAATGCCTGTACTCTCAGAAATGGCACAGCTTGTACGCTCACTCGCAGCAGCAGATATCGAAGGCTTGCGTAAGCAACTTACTGCTTTCTTCGCAAGCATTCCTTACTCTATGCGACGCAAGGATACAGAAGCTGAACGTGAACGTTACTTCCACTACACGTTCTATCTAATCTTCCGTATCATTAGCACTTATCTTGTGCTTACCGAAAAACAGCAGAGTGAAGGCAGGGCGGATTGTATAATTGAGACTGACAATGACATCTATATATTTGAATTCAAACTTGATGGTACAGCCAAACAAGCTCTTGATCAAATCAAGACAATGGGCTACACCCGTCCTTATGCCAACGACAAAAGAACTATTCACTGCATTGGAGTAAACTTTTCATCTAAAACGGGAACTATAGATGATTGGGAAGTGGAATAACAGCAATATATATTAAACGGCAAAGTATTATATATTAAATGGCAAAGTATTATATATTAAATGGGCAAGTAATATATATTAAAAATCATGCCACACAGATATAAAGAAATCATCCGTCAGTTGACAGACGGGGTCAGAAGCTATATTGGTTGTGAATTACAATTGTAATCCACAACCAATTATATCAATATACTTAGCCTTGGCTTCTGCATTACCAAGACTCAGGTTCAAATGTCTTTGGCAGAATTATTTCTCCAACCTCCACATCTTCGTCATCTTCCAATGACAGAGGAACTATTGTACCGCTTGCCGGTTTGTCAGTAACTCCAAGCGAGCCAGCCAATATCGAAACACTATTTTCTATTTCTACCAACTCGATGGTTGGCTTTTGATACGTTTTCTTTTCCATAGTTTTATTTTTTTACAACCTTGTTATTATTTACGATATACACTCCTGCGGGCAGACTGTCCAAAGCCTTGTCGGCATCAACATTGCTTCTTACCCTTACGCCTGACGTGGTATACACGTCTACCTTATTATTCTTATCTGTCACAACTGACGAAACTCCAGTAATGGTATCAGGCAGCTTCATGCACTTTGCAGTATTGTCACTCTGCTTGTTTATCCAGCAACGATATGGAGGCATTGTTACTTCCGGCGACTCGTAGACACGATAGAAGGCCAATCCGTAATCCTCTTGATTCTGCAACACGTATGAGTCGACTGGCACTTTCTTGTCAGCGTAGACACCTGTCATATACTTGGTAGAATACTCATCAAAGAGGGCACTGTACACACCATTGAAATGATAAGTGGCAGGAGAGCCCTTGACGATATACGGAGTGTTTGCGGCAAACGAATTTACGCTGTTAAGCATAAGCATATTGTCGCTGTCAACACCACTACACTCAAACGCTGTCAATCCCTTAGGAATCTCACAGTTGAACGGCAACATAAGTGTGCCGTAGCCTGCCGAGGTCATTGTGTAGTCGATGCCGGGGAAATCCTGTCCACCTGTTACGGTGAAGTCGGAATACTCGATGTGGTCAATACCATTGCTTGTGATTTTTGAATCCTTATCACGATAGGTGAAGTTCACATCCAACATTTCCACACGATAGGTGCCGTTGATGGCACTATTGTCACATTCGAGATTGATAGAGAGTAGTTCCTTTACTATTGTTCCATCCTCCGTATCGGGGAAGAATTGGTCATTAGTCATACTGTATGCTATGATCTTTATAGTATGATCATCTGGCATACCACAAGCTATAGTGTGGTCGGTAGCACGATCAGCATTAAGAGTGATGTCATTGACATACTTGCGTCCTTCCTTACGCTGATGTATCTTTGTTCCCTTTGGAACAAATAGAGCCATGTTGAACGAAATGTAATTGACGTTTGGGTCATACTCATAAATAGTCAACTTTGTAACGGTTTTGCCGTCAGCCGTCAATTCCACCTTTTGATCCATCCATACACTTAGTGTGTTGTCTGTCGAAAAGGCTAACGCCCGTGCTGTATAAAGCACGAGCATCAGCATTATTAATTTTACTGTTTTCATTGTGTAATTATTTTATTTGTCAATCTTTTTCTTCGAGCCTTGGACTTTTGCTTGTCGAGAGACGAGAATGTATAGACATCCACCATCAATGAGATGTCCTCGGAGTTGATTTTTCCATCTTTACTAATGTCAGTAGCAGCAAAGTTCAGAGCTGCATTTCCTTTAATATAGTATTCCACCGCAAGCGAGATGTCCTCCGAGTTCACCTTGCCGTCGCCATTGGCATCACCATACTTGAATGTAGCCTGACTTATCTCTCTTGTCAGCTCCTTCTGTTCCACATTGCCTGCCATGTCGACAGCCATCACACAGAATCCATAGTCGAAACCAGGATAGCCCTTGAACTTGTATTCAGACGTTGTAATCTCGTCCTCCACCTTTGTCCACTTGCCTCCTTCTGTTTCCTGTACGTACAGATTATACTTCCATACGCCCGAACGGTTGTCCTCTGCATTAAAGCGGAGCGTAACAATGCCATCCTGCGAAGCAGCGAATGTTATCTCACTCTGCGGAGCTACGGCATCAACAACGTTGGTCCAGACTGGTGTCTCTATCGGCTCTTCTAAGTCGAAAGTGATGGTTGCGCTGTTGCTGATTTCGTCACCATCATTAAAGTCTTGTTTCAAGGCTATATCGAAAGTAACTTCACCAATACCGTTGCCATTGCTATTAACTGGCAGGAAGCCCGACATTGGATTGTCCGTCTTCTCCATTGTCATTGGATCGAGTGAAGAGAACTTCCAGTTGGCAACACCTTTACTGCTGTCGTAGTCTATCTCAACCTGTGCGATTGCGTTGATTTCCGGTCGCATATCAATTGTTATCACATTTGATGTTTCCGGATTCAAGCTTACAAACTTATCACCCACCTTGACACTTGTAGGTACAAAGCTATTCAAGTCGAAATATCTTCCATCCAACACATCGCTTACCGTAACCTCATGTGCAGAAGCTGTAGCAAACTCAGGGTCATTTTCAAACTCTATAGTGTAAGACACCTTATCCAAGCCCTTTCTTATATACTTGCTACCAGATTCCGACAAATAACCGTAAATATCATTAGGGTCTAATGAATTCACTGGATTTGTCTTTCCACCAATAGGAGGTACAGGAGGACAGTTGGGTATTGGTGTTGAGAAAGCTGTCAAACAGTTTACTGCCGTTAACAGATTATCTGCGCCAAACGAACTTGCTATCTTATTTGCCAAATACCATTTATTAACATCCAATTTTGGTAGGGCATTTTGGATACAAGCGGTAAGCGTAGAAGATACATCTATGCAACTTGCAAACTTTTTCAACCTTTCCCAATACTTCAAATCAACATTATTCTTACTACAGTATACAGTTCCTGTTGTAGAAATAAGTTTGTTCATTGAACCTACTGCACTTTCAACTATGTCCAAAGCATTTTGATGAGGACATTCTAAAGCACTTGTAAGTGTATTTGCCAAGGAAACTGGATTGCCCAATATACTGCCAAGACATTCTATCCGGTCTTTTATACAGCAATATTGTTCCCATACACCATTTTGTAGAGCACTTTCCTTGTCCGTGAACTTCATCCAATCTTCAGGTATAGTAAACTCCACGTCAATAGTTTCATTTCCTGTCAAAGTGAATGTTATATTCTTTGAAGAATTTGGAGCCAAATTCACAAATAAATATCCACTTCTCACATACAGACTGTCAGCCTCACCCGACTTTACCATCTGACGTATAAAGATGCGTTCATCACCTAAACTTTCTGCATTGTCAATAAGCTGCTTACGCTCAGACTTTGTATAGCCCGACAAATCAACTTTGTCAAAAATTCCAGGAATGTTAATGCCGTCAATCTTTATCTTAGAGATACCATCACGTGTAGGTGTAGAGATGTAAGTATACACAGGAACCGCATAAGCCGTGCTGTTGCCTTTGTTGGTAAGGGTTAGTGTATATACGGCATTCGAATTACGCAAATACTGATTGGGGTATTGCACGTTTGTCGTAATAGTGATATCCTTTGACTCTTCAACAACTACTCCCTTTGCGAACGTTCTGTCTTCGTCTGCAAAATGGAATACCATGTCGTATTGTCCCAACGCCACATCCTTGAAGTCAAACATCGCCTCTATCTGATAGTCATGCAAATGATTAATGTCTACAGACTTTATCGTGACATTGTCTTTACCTATCAAATCTATGGACGTAAGACTGTCAAAGCCATTACCATCGAATGTGATTGTGCTATAGCCTGCGTCTCCAACAACCTTCACATTCTGACCAATCACATCGTATTTATCCAGATGCAGATAATCAAGACTGATGTTGTTACTATTAGTTCCAGTCACATCATGCAAAGCCACATAATAGGTGCCTTCCTCTCCCGCATGGAATCCTCCATAGCCAACCGATTCTGAGCCAGAGCCACTGTAAACCTCTTTGCCACTTGGCGAGAATACTTGCAATGTGCTTGCCATACTGCTGCGCACAGCAATACTGTCGCCTATTGCAGCCGACATTGAATACCAAAGTATATTGTTGTCAGATGGCTTTTCAGCATTCATGCTGCCTTCCATACCAATTATAGGTTTGATATTCTTCACTTCCTCCGACACTTTGTAGTCTACAAATTGGCGTGATGTCTCTGTCAAGCGTCCTGCCACATCATAGAAACGCATATGAAGGTCGTTCTTGGCATACATCATAGGCTTATTATCCTTACCTACTTCGAAATGGAAACAACTGCTGCGTATAGGCATTGGATCAACAGGCAACAACGTTATTACCTTCAATGGATTTACACGCTTGTCAAGTTTATTGATCTTTCTATTCGCCTCGTTGTCGTTGAGCCAATAGTCGTACTGCATAACACCGTCGCCACCTACCGGAGTCTTGATGAAAAATGCCGACATTACTTTTGAACTTGTGCCATCTTCGCCCATCAGCATATAAGAAAGACGATGGAAACCATCTGAGAGTTTTGTCAAGTCGAGGTCGAAGTGAAACAGATTTCCGTTCATTGTTCCTGCTTGTGAGAAATGCTCATCGCCATCAATCGAATAAAGACATTTCATTGATTTCCTTTCATCAGCTGTCTGCGCGCGGAAGAAGAATCCTTCTCTAAGGCTCGATGCCGCACCCGATTCTGTTACCACAAAAGCCTGTGCCTTGTGGAGACCAGGAATCATATCGTTGGCATCAAGAGTCCAGTTTACAATACCACCACGTGTAGGCACTTTCTCCTGTTTGTACATACTGCCGTCAATCATCAATACGCAGGTCATATAATCTACACCTTGTGTCTGTGGAACCTTGATGAACACTTTCGTCTGTGGACAACTTATACCTGAAGCCTCTATCTGACCTTGAATCACATGGAAGCCGTCACTAAGTTTACTAACGTCGATATCAATAGGCTGTCCTGTATATTCACCAGTTATCATTGTCTTCACATCATAATCAAACCATAGGCGATATACACTTTTAGTCACGATAGGTTGCTTCCAAAATAGTGAAGTCTTTGGTGTTCCAGCCAACACGCCGTCAGTAATTGTCATGGTATGAATTATATGCATACCATCGCTGAGACTTTTTGCGTCAATATCAATAAGTCCATTTGTTGTACTAACAGTTTTCAAATTGTTTATATCATCGTCAAACCAATATTTCAACTCTATGTTTTTATTATTTGGCATTTTGACGAAATATTGAGTGACAGGCGAACTCCATACGTCCTCCGTATCCTTAACCTGAAAATACATTATATGGAAACTACTTTCCAAACTACTTATATCCAGGTCCATTTGCCACGCATTATCTTCCGATATACCTGTCTGCATGGTACTCTCATCACCATCAAACCAACATCGATAGCTATACGTGGTCTGTCCTCTTGCTATCCAATGGACACATAAGAACAGAATGAACAATAAATATTTTTGCATAATTATATCTATGCTTTTGTTTTCTTTCTTCGTGTTTATTCAGCACTCTTTACTTCGATGTCAACACTTAGTTTTCCATCAGCTGTTGTCTTTGAAGCAACATTAAATTTACTGATTTGAGGATTGGTAGGAGTAGGACTATACGGGAGGTTGCCACCGTAAATACCTACTTCCTTGCCGTCAAGACCTGTAAGAATACTTTTGGCTTCTTCCTTGAGCTTAAAATCATTGCTGTCTGAAACAGTTCCTTTGAGATTCGCAACTCGTTCGTCATCTATTGGAATTCGTATATTTGTAGAATTATTAATACCCGAAATGGCTTTTTCTATAGAACTTACAAAAAGATTATTATAGTAAACTGAAGACGAATGGGCTATGTCATATCTACTTGATGTTCCATTTATTAGAATACAATTTTTATATTCAGATAAGGTCATACCACAACCATAATTTGAAATAATTGTATTGTTGAAAGAAAAATTACATTTATTTGAATTACCTTCAGTTACTTGTTTAAGTACACAATTGACAAAAGAGACAGAACCTTGACACATATAAAATTCATCTGTAACTCTGCAATGAACAAAGGAAAGATCTTTCCATATAAATTCACTATTACTATAAGTAATTTTATTAAATCTATCCTTTAAAAACATCGCATTATTCAAGTTTCTAATAGTGATAGTTTGATTGCCATAAATACCCTCAATTATCAATCTACCATTAGCATTGTCCGCGATATCAATCACATAGTCACCAGCAAGAACTGTTGGCTCTGTATGTGCATCAGTATCAATAAACATACCAGCTCCTCTAAGTGTGATGGCTTTTTTGATATCAACAGCATTGAAGACACCTGACGAAAGGGTTATTACATCTCCGACATTTGCTGCCGCATAAGCTTGTTGCAAAGCATTTGCGCCATAAAAGGTTGATACAGTGCCTTCATGATTGAGGGTTGCAAGTTGTGACGACTGTGCCTTAGCTGTAGTGACACACATAGTCACTAAAGCCATAAATAAAACTATAAACTTTTTCATTTTGTTTAGGGTTTATATATGCCTATAGACTCTTCGGATTCAGCTAATTTAATTTTTGGTGTTGAAATAATCATATACGAAAAAAGGCGCAGGAGTCTGTTTCTTGCTTATCTCAAGGACACAGGCCTTCGCATTGCCTACCCAACCGAGATAAGCAACGCAGCCAGCCCACGCCCATGTACGTATATACACAGCCATAGCCCTAAACACCAATATACGCACATGTCATACCCATACATGAATATACGGATATGACAATACGACAATTGATGCAGACCATAGCCTACAATAATCGTACTAACGCAGGCGTTTGTCGTTGCCTAATCTTCGGTTGGATTGGAAGTTGCGAAGTTCGTGTCCTTAAAGATTAGCGTCTGAAAACGCCATTTCCCATAAAGATGCCTACCACGTTCCCCACTGGGACTGGCATGCGTCTGCAAAGTTAGGCAAATATTTTCAACCTGCAAATAATATAAGAATAAAAATGCGAAGATTTTAAAACAATGGGATTTCATTGTAACTAATAGATGTTACAATAAGGAGGAAAAAGAATATAAGGTATAAAACCGAAAAAAGGTCTGGCAGAACCCTTGGGTTCCGTCAGACCTTCCTTGTATTGAGATAAAGTCGATAAAATCGAATTATTCAGCCTTAGCCTCTTCTGTAGCTGGAGTCTCAGCAACAGGAGCCTCAGTAGCCTCTGCAGCAGACTTGCGGCTACGGCGAGTCTTCTTGCCAGCCTTAGCAGTCTTAGCCATGTTCTCGTCGAAGTCAACGAGCTCGATGAATGCGATAGCAGCAGCGTCACCCTTACGAGTACCGAGCTTGATAACGCGAGTATAGCCACCGGGACGGTCGCCCACCTTCTCAGCTACAGTGCTGAAAAGCTCCTTGATGGCATACTTGTTCTGGAGGTAGCTGAATACTACACGACGAGAGTTTGTGCTGTCGTCCTTGCAGCGTGTGATCAGCGGCTCTACATACATCTTCAAGGCCTTTGCCTTGGCGAGGGTCGTAGTGATTCTTTTGTGCATAATCAACGAAACTGCCATGTTAGCAAGCATAGCATTGCGGTGAGATGCAGTACGGCCCAGGTGGTTGAATTTCTTATTGTGTCTCATTTTGTTTTATTCTTTATCTAATTTGTATTGAGAAATGTCAGTTCCAAACGACAGATTCAGACTCTCGAGCAAATCATCAAGCTCTGAAAGCGATTTCTTACCGAAGTTGCGGAACTT
>CAKQFF010000054.1 GCA_934230685.1 uncultured Prevotella sp.
GCAACATGCAGATGGTCTTTAAGGAAGGTCCCTATAACCGGTGTCATAGGTTCGTAATAGTTTAATTTACGGCTCAAATTCCTATAGCGCATAGCGCCAGTTTGGATGTTATTCCACTGGAATCCAAATCTCCGTCAGCAAGTCTTTTGGCTCAGTTGTCTCTGGGTCGTTAAGATAACGTTCAAACATCTGGCAATGTTCCAACACTCCATCCGTCATCTTCATTCTTTCACCCGACTTAGGCAGCAGTTCGCCATATACCTTGGCATTCACTGCTCCCAAGTTTTCGTATGGTCCCTGATAACGATATACCAAGAATCTGCCGCCATAAATGGTGATAATGCTAACCTCATCTTCTGGTTGCATTCCTTTTACTGCTGAAGCCGCAATGCATACATCTGTTCTACAGGCGTCAGCAGGAGTTGTAGCTGGGTTGTCGTGGTAGATGTTCATGTATTCGGCATCAGGACAATTATAGTCAAGATTATGCTTATGGCAAAAATCTCCCAACTTGTTCCATGCTTCAATATAGTTGAGTTTCTGATAATCTCCCGTAAGACGAACTGCAATAGCTTTCACGTCGTTTCTGATTTCAATTCTTTCTGTAATTTCCATATTATTATATTTTTAATTGTTTGTTACTATAAGTTATGGTTGAGGTTCTTTCTTTCATTTCGCAAAATTATGGAAATTAATCGTTGCTGATTTTAATATAACGGAATAAGATTGTAAATAGAATGAAATGGTTTGCAACTTTGTTGCTTTTTTTTGCGTCAAAGATACATAATGATATAAAAAGAATAAAAGCAAATGATAAAATGCCAAATAATACAGGACGGAAAGGTTAAAGACCAAATTGTGCAAATGAACGGTTTGGTATTTAGTGACAATCATGGCATTGAGCGAAGCAATTGTGTGAAGACCACAATAGTGGATGCCGCTCTCAATGAGTGGCATTACGATAAGTTTGGCATAATGCACCAACATTATCGTGGCAAGGAGAACAACTCTGGCTTTATGGTAATGCACGAAGTGCGTCCTGCAATGATGTTCACTATTGCTACACAAGGCTATGGTTCTAAGAATATATATCAATGTGGTGAACGTGCGCATGAACTTATATGGAACAAGGGTAATGCCAACATCAGTTTTATAAATGGTGAGGGTGGACAGCAAGTAAATCTCAACAAAAATCTCTCGCTCGACCTAATGAGTATTGTTATTCCGCAACCGTTTATTGAGAACCTTATAGAGCACGATTCTCAAATATTCGAGCCGCTGACAGTATTTACCCAATGTCTTGACAATACCCATATTTTTCTGCATGAGAATCGTCCCGTGGACAAGGCTGTAATAAAGGCAGCCAACGACATCGACCAAGCTCGCTTAATGGGCAACAATGCCCATCGTTATTTGGAATCGAAAATCGTTGACAGCCTTTCGGGATTTCTCATGCCAGGCTGTCTGTCCGCAGAAAGCGGATACTACAGTCTGCTCGTTCGCGACAAGATTCATGATGCTAAGGATATCATCATCTCGCATTATCAGGATATGCCTTCATTGCATGATCTTGCCATGATGGTAGGCACCAATGAGTGTACCTTGAAAAAAAGTTTTCAAACATGAGTTTGGCACTACTGTTTTTCAATTTCTCTTCGACCACCGCATGCGCTTGGCTGCACATTATCTGCTCGATACATCTATGACGATAAACGACATAGGCATGAGACTCGGTTATGACTATCAAAGTCATTTCTGTACAGCCTTCAAGCGCAAGTATGGGGTCAACCCTATGGAGTTTAGATTAAGACGTGGAATAATCCAAACATAGTCGCTATTATCTCAGCAACGTATATGCATTCTCCTTAATCTTGTTCATCAGTTTGTCGGGATAGTTGGGATTCTCTTTTATGAATGTCTCAACTATTTGGCGTGCCTCTTTGCTGTGATGGCCAGCCAATAGCGACGACAGCCAATAGCCTGGGAAGAAGATGTCGCCAGTTTGTTGCACATCTATGAGGGCATCAAGTCCTGGACGCAGGTAACTGTTGTTGAATGGCTCGCGTGTGCGGTCGTTAAGCAAGCGGAGCAACGAGGCTGTCCAAGGCTCAATGCGACGGTTCTCTGCCTTAAGCAACGACTGGAACAACTGTTGCTGAACAGCCTGGTCGGGCGTGCATGCGCGGGATATGAAGTCAAACTTGCGCAGCTCGTCCTCATTTGTTATTCTGGCACGTTGTGTCTGCAATATCTCTTGCCATTGTTGTGGTTTCAGTATGGCGAGTCGATAGGCAATCTGAGTGTAGTCGGTCTTCGAGAGCAGCTGGTCTGTCTGTTCCGCCCATACATTATATAATGAGTCGGTTGTGGCTTGGTCGGTCACGGTGTAGTATAGCTGTCGTATTAGACGCTGCTTCACCGATGCAGCCTTTTGCGAGCGATATTCCTGCCACATCAGTCTTTCCTGCTCATGTCGCTCGTCATCGTTCATATTGGTAATGGCTCCACCCCAATATGTCACAAGTTGTGATGCAATCAGGGCGTTCTTCTCAGCCGCAAGCCACGATTGCATTGTTGTGGCAAAGGTCTTTGCCCCTATGCCGTGGGCGAGATAGTTCTCGTTGAGGTTCATGGCAAGTGCAAAACGCTTCAAGTCGTCCGTAGGTGGATGTGGAGGATTGTAGCAGTTGATAAGGAACAGACCATAGCCCGAGCCGTCGGCATTGGGAATGATGAAGTCGGGACGTTTGGGCAAGACAATTGTCTTTGTCTCGTCCTGCAAGTTCACGGGTATGGTGGTTGTGGTGAGATGATAATCCTCGGTGCAGGCATTTTTCACCTTATTTATATATATAGCATCCACCGTGAACGACTGTTGCCATTTCAATCCGCGGTTGTAAGGGTCGCTTTGCTTCACGATAAGCTGTCCGTCGTTCCATTCTGTAGTTATTGTCGGCATACCTTTCTGCTTTACCCATGCCTCACTAAACTCCTTCAAGTGGGCTTCGGGAGCATGACGGTCGAGAATGTTTATAAGCTCGTCCCATGTGGCATTGGCGTAGGCAAATTTCTGTAGATACTCCTGAAGTCCCTTGCGGAAACGTTCAGCTCCCATTTGTTCCTCAAGTTTGCACATCATCACAGGCGACTTCTGATAGATGATATTGCCATAGAGCAGTCCGGCTGAGTTGAGGTTGTCGAGCTGTTGCTGTATAGGGTGAGTGCCAGGAGTGCGGTCGGTAGTCAAGGCGCGGGTCTGATACATGCGCAGGAAATTGAGGTTGTGGTTTACGTCGGGATACAGTTCCTTGGCTATCTTCGACGCAAGGAAGTTGGCAAACACTTCCTTTGTCCACACATCATTGAACCATCGCATCGTAACATCATCGCCAAACCAGCAATGTGCTGTCTCGTGAGCCACCAGTTCCACACGTGTTTGCAGTTCTTCGGGCGTGGGATGCTCGCCAAGGAAAATCTCATGGTCGGTGAATTGTATTGCTCCCGGATGCTCCATGCCTCCAAACTGATAGCCAGGCAACACCACGAATCCGAATGAAGAGAACGGATATTTGATGCCGGTGTATTCCTCAAACCAACGTATAGAGTGGTCGGCAATGTCGAATACGGTGTCGAGTTGTGCCACCTTCTTTGGGTCGGTCTCACGGTAGAGTGCTGTCAAGGTTCTGCCATTGCGCACGGCTGTCTGCTTTTGGTATTTGCCGGCTACAAACGAGAATAGATAAGTGGGGATGCGCTCGGTGGATACTGAAGACATTGACTCCCATCCATCAGGCACATTAAGCTTCACGCTGAAAAGGGCTTTAAGGTCGGGTTGGTCGAAACATGGAAACACAGAGCGGGCGTGGTCGGGCACGAAGAGCGTGTACATATAGTCAGCGTTGCGGTTGAGCGACTTGTCTCCACTAATGAAACTTAGTGTTATTGAGTTTTTGCCACGTCGCAAGGCCTTGCGTGGGATAATGATGTGTTCGTTGTGCCATGCCAGGGTTATGGGTTTGCCGTTGACGATGGCATTGCCATCGAATTGCGATGCAGAGCCTTGGAAGTCAAGTTGCAAATCGTCTTTGCCTTTTTTATAAACAAATGTGATGGTTGACTTGCCCTTTACGGGCATTGTCTTTAGCGCGGGAATGTCGAAAGACAAGTCGTAGGCTATATCGCTTACAACTGATGTTCTCGAAATCGCAAGTTCATGGCTCACACCATTAGTCACTTCTACTGCCATCGTTGTCTGCGACGAAAGACAGAGTGCGGCTGCTATGAGCAGAGAGGGAATTGGGTTCATAATTTTGAATTTTGAGTTTTGAGTTTTGAATTGTCGCCTTTGGCGATTTTGAATTATTCAATTTTGAGTTTTGAGTTTTGAATTATGAATTGTCGCCTTTGGCGATTTTGAATTATTCGATTTTGAATTTCAGAATTAGGAATTCTCAACTCATAATTGAACAATTCCTAATGCGCACAGCGCATAATTCAAAACTCAAAACTCATTTCAGTTTTATTATATCCGTCCACCTCGTTGTTGGGCAAGAGCTTTTGTGCTCATGTCTTATAGCGTCGGCAAAATTTTTACCTTTAGGATATTGTTGCGACGAGAGGATGACGGTTTCTGTGCCGTCTACCTTATTTATTTTGTCAACAGCATTGTCGAGCTGTTTCATTTGTTTGTGGCTGTCGGCATCGAAGGTGAAGAGGTCGGTTTGTATTGCCGTGTCAGGCACAACACCCATCAGTACTACTCCGGCTCGCTTGTAGCAGATGCCTTCACGATAGATACGCCTTAGGCAGGATGTGGCTGTCTTTACAATATTTATGGTTGAGGCTGACGGGGTAGGGATGGTGATTTCTGTCATATTGGAGTATTGTGCAAGCTCAGGACAGAAACGGTTGGAGTCGATAAACACGCCCACGATATTGGCAACCGACTGTTGCTTGCGCAGCTTCTCGGCACATCGTGCAGCGAAGTTTGCAACATGAGTGCGCAGAGTGTCGAAGTCGGTCACCATGCCATCGAAGCTACGGCTTGTGCATATACTCTTTTTCTTTACTGGCATGTCGTCGGGAATGCAGTCGGTGCCGTTGAGCTCTGCCCATGTTCGCTCTATGACAATAGTCTTGAATGTGGAACTAATCCATGAGCGTGAGTGGCTGATGAAGTCGTAAGCCGTGGCAATGCCCATGCTGTTGAGGCGCGCAGCATAGCGGCGTCCTATTCCCCACACCTCGTCAATTGGATAGAGTTTTGAAGCCTTTATGCGTCGCTCATCGGTGTCAATGATGCAGCAATGGTTGTAGCCGGAATATTTCTTAGCGAAGTGTGATGCTATTTTTGCCAGAGTCTTGGTGGGTGCTATGCCTATGCTTATCGGCATACCTACCGATTGCAGCACACGGTCGTGAAGACTCTCGCCCCATTCCCTGAGCTGTTTGGAAGAGAATCCCTCGAGAATGACAAAAGCCTCGTCGATGGAATAGCGGAAACATACGGGAGACATGTCGCGGATAATAGTCATTACGCGACCTGTGATTTCGCCGTAAAGCTCATAGTTGGATGAGAATGCCGCTATGCCGGCATTAGGAAACTGCTGCTTGAGCTGGAAGAAAGGTGTGCCTGCTTTTATGCCCAACTGTTTTGCCTCCTTGCTGCGAGCCACCACGCAACCATCGTTGTTGGAGAGCACGACAACAGGTTTTCCGTTCAGGTCGGGACGGAAAACACGCTCGCAACTCACATAGCAGTTGTCGCAATCGCATATAGCATACCATTTCATCTGCTTGTCATTCATAGTGTTTGTTATCTTCTCCATTGTTTGATGGTCCATACCACGACTCCCCACACCCGGAAGTTGTCGTCGGCATCGATGTGAATGGGCGAATAGTTGGGATTGGCAGGTCGCAACTCTATATATCCCTCGTTCTTATGCTTTAGGTCGAGATACTTGATGGTGAACTCGCCATTTACAAAAGCCACGATAATGTCGCCGTCGATAGGCTGCAGCGAACGGTCGATTACGGCAATGTCGCCATCGCATATCCCTGCCTCTATCATCGAGTCGCCCGACACACGTCCATAGAATGTGGCTTCGGGATTCTTTATCATGTCGCGGTTGAAGTCGAGACTGTCGTGCAGATAGTCCTCGGCAGGACTTGGAAATCCAGCTTTTATGGTAGGTGCAAGGGCGAGGGCAAGTTGGCTTGCAAAGTCGCCTTTAAGAAGTTTCAGTTTGTCCATGTTCATCCTTCGCTTACTTCTTTGTTATGTTTTTCCCATGCCATGACAATTCCTATCACTCCCGAATAGCTCTTCATTCCACCCTCCACCTTGTTGCCTTTAAGATAGATGTTGTAGAAGAAGTTCTGCGTCTTGTCGATTATCTGATTGTGTAGCGACAGCCAGTATTCTCTGTCCGACTTGGCGAGACTGATTACCCTTGGGTCAATTCGCTTTATGTAGGCTTTGTATTCCTTCTCGCCAAGCAGTTCGTAGGCATTGCCCAGCACGTGTGGCAGAATGTGATAGTAGCCACTGAAGCGCACAGCCTTGTCGGTGGACGATGTGCATACTATATAGCTATAGAAATTGGCCTCGCCCTCGTTGGCAATGCCGAGTTGGTGGGCATATTCATGAGCATAGATGGCAGGGTATTGATGCGGGCGTATATAGGCATTGAGCGTGAACTCGCAGAAGAATGGTGCCATGCTGCCTGTCACGCCAGCCATACTGCTGAGTCGTGAGAATAGCATCGTCTTGGCATGTGCATGAGTGTTGAGTGGCAGATTGATGCTCATTCCTTTCATACTACTGTAGCCATGCAATGTGCTTTGCCAAGAGCGTTGTGTTATGTCTGTTGGTGTAGTCTTGGCATAAGTGGCGTTGAGGCTGTCGGCATACTCGTTGGCAAAGTGCAGGAAATCTTCAGCTGAAACCTCCACGCGGTTTATGCCTATACGCCGATATATGTTCGACTGGGAATAGTTGAGTCCCCAGGCGGCATAAAACCACACATACACCCACATCAGATATTCGGCAACCCGGCAGAATGTCTTCTTCTTTCCCCGTTTTTTGTAGCCGATGCTGTAGATGGGGTAAACCACAACCCATAGAATGCTCATAGTTATGAACACATCGCCCAAGGCAAATGGCATTAGGCATGAAACCGACGACAGGCACTTGCCTATCGCGGGGTAGATGCTGAATGTATAGACATCGCCCAACCCAGGTGCAACCTTGAATGTTGTGACGATGGCAAGCAGCACAAATAGCACTATATGGCGCAAGTGTGGCTTGAATGTTGTATTTGATATATTCATTCTTTCTTTGCTTTAGAATGCAAAGTTACAAAGAAAGTTTATGTGTACAAAAAAGTATATCGTCTTTCTTGTTCGTTCAACCAAGGCTGAATGAACAATAAAGACGATATACTTGATAGTTTTAAACGTATTACCCAACCGTTCAGCCTTGGCTGGACGGTTGAGTGAATAGGTATATGCCGATTAATATCATTTGCAAATCATTTTCTTTGTCTTTATAGTGCCGTCGGCATATTTAATAGTCTTCAAATATACCCCATGTTTCGGATGTGCTACGCTACGGCCGCTAAGGTCGGTGAAAGTAACGGCTGCTACCTTCTGCTCAGCATCTGTCAGTTTGCTGTCTATGCCTGTGGTGTGTGTATTCACATTATACGTTACGCGGCCTGAGTGGCATTCTGTGTCTCCATCCTTATAGAAGGCATCAACACCAATGGTGTCAAATCCCGTATGATGGAAGAACAACGTGCGAGTGTCTCCAAACTTAAAGAAGTCCCATCTATCTACGAAGTTGTATGGTACGTCAGTCATATCTTCTGTGAGCATGACATACTCATCTGGAGTATATGTGAACAGTTCGTCATCATAGTAAATGTTATAATACAGCTTCTTTGGATCAAGTATTGTTCCGTCGGCAGCATTTACCGGGAGTTTAATATCATAGCTACCTTCTCCTATTTGGTCTATATAATCTGTATAGCTAATGAATTGAGGAAGAGCAGGGGCTTTGGCTTCATTCTTCCATGCTTTCACTAATGGCTTGTTATAGTTGTAAGCCGCTTTTACTATGTTCCTACCACCGTTCACAAGAATTGTTCTGTCTGCCTTGAGTGTCTTGGCATTGGCATCTTGCCCTTAGCCCAGGCATCAGGCATAGAGTCGTCGATATTGCCTAAATATATATTGTCGCCGTCAATGGCAACTTTGATGATTTTCACATCATCATATCCATTGGCATTGTAATTTATGCTGTATGTGTCAACAGTAGCGTTTGCTGAGGGTGTGACTGTTTCTGCCGTTTCCTTGGTGAGCATGGTACTCAGTTCGGCATATCCAGTCCATTGACCGTCTGCATTGCCCAGTCCTATGTAGATGCCTTTGTCTTCGTTGTCTACCAAAATCAGCGAGTCGTTGCGAAGTACATATTTTATTGTCTGTGTCTCTTCGTCAGGCAAAAGGGTTTGTGACTTACTTCCATTGTTGTCAATTTCCCCCATCTTCATACGCCATGCGTAATAATAGTCGATCTTATCCGTAGGATTACCGTCAGCATCCAATTCATTCTCTGAATAGTAGGTCTGTGGCAGCGTAACGTTGATAGTGTCGCCTTCGCCGCGCGTACCCTTAATCCATGAATTTCCAGATATGGATGATATGACATCCTTTATGTAGACATCACCATTGTCGGCTATTACATATTGGCTCAATGCTCCGTCTTTTTTTGCTTCGCATATGAATCCCCAATAATAATAGTAGTTATGAGAAAACCTATACAAATTCTTATACAGTACTCCTTCTGGCTGCTCGGTTATAAATGGTAATCCATCAGTTGACGACCGCTTTATGCTTCGCAATGTTGTTCCGTTGGCTTGAGTGAATGCTGTGGGTACAAGATTCTCTCGCTGCAATCCCGACGCTTCTTCGTTGTACAATGTCTTTAGAGTTTTGTTGTCCAAATTTGGCGCATTGTTTAGCCTTGCTAATGACTGTGCATTTGAGCCCAAGGCCAACAATGCAGAAGCAAATGTAAAAATCAGTTTCCTCATAATCTTTTTACCTTTAAGTTAGACATCTATATATTATGCTTATAATAAAGCAATCTGTGTTGTCATGAATAACGAGAGACAGAATTTTATATGTATAAACTTTACATAAAGTTAGATACGTCTTCTTGTCTGTGTTATTACGTCAGCAAAATTAGTGTTTTCTTTTTATTTGTGATGGTAGATAAAGGTCTTTTTGATCGATGTGATGCTATTATGACTAATAAGTGCCGTTTCGTGAACAAATAGTATTGTGGCAAGAAGGTTGCACTTCTCATTGAAGCCAAATCCTTTGCCTGGTGAAGTCGATTACTACTTTCTACTTTTAAGAGGAAGGATGACAATTAATTGTATGTAGAATGCTGTTTTCTCGATATAATGTTATAATTTTGCAGAAGACAAACAAAATCACAAATAAAAATAAAACAAAGCAGATATTTATGAAACGTATTTTTTATATCATGTTTGCCATGACAACTGTGCTTTCGGCTTGCTCAAGCAACAATAGGAATGCAGAAAAACAGGTGGAGCAAGTGGCTGAGGAACAAAGTCAGACGAACAACGACAAGAAAACAGGCACTGTGGGCTATCTATCTACAGCAGAATTCCGCAACAAGATAATGGACTATGTGGAGTATCCTGATGAGTGGGTGTATAAAGGCTCGCGTCCTGCCGTCATCGACTTCTATACCACATGGTGCGGACCATGCAAGATGATGTCGCCCATTGTGGAGGAAATGGCTAAGACTTATGCTGGAAAGGTGGATTTCTATAAGGCGGACATCGACAAGGAGCAGGAGCTTGCTCAGGCATTTGGCATTCAGAGCATTCCAACATTCCTTTTCATTCCGGCAAAAGGAAAGCCTTCTGCACAGATGGGAGCTATGCAGAAGGCTGACTTTGAGGAATTGGTGAAGACGGTGCTAAAATAAACGAATTATTCTATTCGTATTTCTTGTGGAACGTAAGCAGACACAACGCTCCTGCCAATGCCATTGGCACTCCGATGAGAGCAGGATAGTTGTAACCCAGTCCTAATGAGACAGGTATGCTGCCAAGGAATGCTCCGAGGGCGTTGCCAAGATTGAACGCTGCCTGTATGCAGCAACCGCCGAGCATCTCGCATCCCTCGCTGTGCTTCACTATAAGATATTGTTCGGGTGAACCTATGCCAAACAGACAGGCACAGATGCCAAACATCAATGCGGCAGATATGTAGCCATTGTCCGAAAGGAAGAATGTGGCCAAGAGGGCGATGGCTGCAATAGACTGCAGATAGAAGGTGAAACGTCCCGGTTGTATGCGGTCGGCAACAAAAGCACTCAATTGATTGCCAACAACCATACCAAGTCCGGCGAGAATCATAAGCAATGAAATGCTTGCCGCACTGAATCCACCATTGGTCTGTAAGAGCGGAGATATGTAGCTGAACCAGCATAGAATGCCGCCGTTGCCAAGGAAGGTTGCGGCTATGATAAGCCATGGGGCGGGACTGCGCATGAATCGGAACTGTAACTTCATGCCGTTGTTGGGCAATGCCTCCACATTGGGCACCCAACGGTAAACCATATACAGGGTGATGAGACCCAGGATGATGGACAGGGCGAATGGCACTCGCCATGAGATGATATGACTGAGGAAGGTGCCGAGCGGCACACCCATGAGGTTGGCAAATGGCATTCCGGCGCACATCATTGCCACTGCCTTTGTGCCCTTGCCCTTGTCGGCTATCTTCACAGCCACTATGGCACCCGTGCCGAAGAAAGCTCCATGGGGCAGGCCTTGCACAAAGCGGGCGCAGAGCAGCAGCCAGTAGCTTGGAGCTATAG
>CAKQFF010000055.1 GCA_934230685.1 uncultured Prevotella sp.
AAGTTCTTCATCGATCCGGGTGAGGAAGTCTACGGCGGTCAGGTAGTAGGCGAGCACGTTCACGACAACGACCTCGTAATCAACGTTACCAAGGCAAAGCAGCTCACCAACGTGCGTGCCAGCGGTTCCGACGAAAAGGCTCGTGTGATTCCGAAGGTAGTGATGAGTCTTGAGGAGTGCTTGGAGTACATCAAGGGCGACGAGCTTGTTGAGGTTACACCTAAGAGCATCCGCATGCGCAAGATTACTCTCGACCATCTTGCACGCAAGCGTTCAAACAAAGACTAATTTCTTGTCAATAAATACAATAATCGTAAAGGCTGTATCAATTTTTGGTACAGCCTTTTTTAATGGTTGCGTGATGCAATATTCCATTTGATAAGTCGTTTATTATATATACAAACCATATAATAATAATGAATATGAAGAAGACTCTGTTGTCACTTTTTGCCATCTCATTGTCGTCGGCAGCGATGGCTCAGCAACCTGAAGCAGGCAAATTTTCCATAATACCACGAGTTGGCGTGAGCATCGCCAATCTAAATGATGATATTCTTGTGGCCGACAATCCGGATTGTACATTATCTTCGCGTTATCGTACGGGCTTCATGGGTGGAGCAGACATTGAGTATCAGGCGTTGCCAAATCTTTCGGTTTCGCTTGGAGCCTACTATATGCAGCAGGGCTGCAACTACAAGAACAGTTTTGTAAGCAATAGCGCAACTAAAGGCACAGGCACGGGCTATAGCGATTTGTCCACACAGCTCCATTATCTTCAGGTGCCGCTGATGGCCAATATATACATTGCTCCAGGCGTTGCGATAAAAGCCGGATTGCAGATGGGATTTGCCATGTCGGGCAAGATGGAGCTTACCACTACAGATTATACCGAAAATAAGGAGGGTGAGATTACGCCGTCAACTCCAAAAGAAGAATCTTACAATTTGAATTCCACCATGAAGAAGGTGAATTTCTCAATACCCGTAGGATTCAGTTATGAGTTTGCAAATGTCGTTCTTGACGCCCGCTACAACATCGGGCTTACACCTTTCCAGCAAATGCAGGACTACAAGGGTCCGAAGAACAAGGTGTTTACAGTAAGTGCGGGATATAGATTTACGCTGTAATAGTAGAAAAAGTTAGTAGGAGGTCGAGTGAGAAAACCACTCAACCTCCTACTACAATTTTTCTGGTTTGATTCATACAAATGTGTGATGAATCATTTTTCATTCTTATTTTTCCTAATATATTTTCTACACAAGGTGTGAGATAAGTTCCTCGCGGTCGCCTTCGAGCAAGTCGATCACAGGAATTTCCACCATAGTGTAGCAGCCAGGCTGCTGTCGCATAGAAGCGCGAGCCACGCTAACGAGCACCTGTCCGGTAAGAGCCGGGTTGTTGATGCTCATGGTGAACTCCATGCGCTGGTTCTGTGTAGTGCCGCTCACGCCCTTGCGAGTCATGTGAACGCCATGTCCCATATCGCGCACAGCGTCAACCGAAGGCACCTCAAACACATGAGTCTCGTCGTTGGCAAAGTATGGGTCTGCCTTTACAGCTGCAGCCACATCCTCAAGTTTGGCTCCTTCCTCAAGTTCCACGTACACCATGCGGCGGTGCAAGCCCTCGCCCTTAGGAATAGTCATCGACAGAGCGTTCTTCACGCCCTCCTTAGAGCGCACGCAAACCGAGTGGCCCATCGACATACCCGGACCGAAGTTGGTGTAGCTCAGTCCCTTAGGAGCGAGACTCTGCATAAGAGTGCGCACGATAGAGTCGGATCCTGGATCCCATCCAGCAGCAATCACGCTTACAGCCTTGTGTTCCTTGCAGATAGGCATGAGTGTGTTGCGGTAGTCGCGGATTGATGTATGAATGTCGAAGCTGTCTACAGTGTTGATGCCGAGAGGCAGAATCTGCTTGGCGTACTCCTCGCACGAGCGTGATGGAGTTGCAAGAATGGCCACATCCACATCCTTGAGTTCGCGGATGTCCTTCACCACCTCATACTGAGCGAGTTCTGCTGGCTTGTTGTCAGCGCCGTTGCGGCGCACGATACCTGCGATTTCGAAGTCGTCGGCTGCTTCGAGAGCCTGGACAGCATACTGTCCGATGTTGCCGTAGCCCACTACGGCTGCTCTGATTTTCTTCATATTCTTATAAATATCTTTTATTGGTTTTGTTTCTTTCGGCAAAATTACAGAAAATAGCGTATATATCTGTAAGAAGTGTTGATTTTTTTATTTTAAAGACTAATTTTACCTACAATTTAGTATTTATTTAGTCTTTTATATGTCAATATGTAGCCATGCGTTTTGATTTTGGTTATAGTTTGATAATTTTTGTCTGCAAAAATAGGCAAAAGGTATAGGTTATGATAAAATCCTTGTCCAAAAAAAATAAAGCAAGTTTGTTTTTGTGCAATACTTTCAGTAACTTTGCAAACATAACGACAATTAAAACAATATGACAGACAATAAGAAACCCCTCCTCGGACTATCGCTCTATGAACTGAAAGAAGTGGCAAAGTCGCTCGGAATGCCTGCCTTCACAGGCGGACAGATGGCGAAGTGGCTTTACGCACAGCATGTGGAGACAATAGACGAAATGACCAACATATCCAAGGCAAACCGCGAGAAGCTTGCTGCCGAATACACCATTGGCTGCATGCCCCACATCGAATGCCAGAAGTCGAAGGACGGTACTATCAAGTATCTTTTCCCCACGGCATCGGGCAAGCATGTGGAGACGGTGTACATTCCCGACCACGACCGTGCCACACTCTGCGTGTCGTGCGAGGTGGGCTGCAAGATGAACTGTCTGTTCTGCCAAACCGGCAAGCAGGGTTTTGAGGGTTATCTCACAGTTACTGATATCCTCAACCAGATTTATTCGCTTCCCGAGCGCGACAATCTCACCAATATAGTATTCATGGGTCAGGGTGAGCCTATGGACAACCTCGACAATGTGCTCAAGGCAACCGAGGTGCTCACCTCCGACTATGGCTACGCCTGGAGTCCCAAGCGCATCACGGTGAGCAGCGTGGGTGTGAAGAAGAAGCTGAAGCGTTTCCTCGACGAGAGCGAATGCCACGTGGCCATCAGTATGCACTCGCCAATTCCCGAGCAGCG
This sequence comes from uncultured Prevotella sp., assembly GCA_934230685.1. Classification (GTDB taxonomy): domain Bacteria; phylum Bacteroidota; class Bacteroidia; order Bacteroidales; family Bacteroidaceae; genus Prevotella. The sequence goes on from CAKQFF010000055.1 coordinate 3,132, forward strand.
AGCCATGCTCATGCCGGCAGAACGCGGAATGTCGATCACGGAGATTATCGACCTCATGCGCGAGTACGACTTCACCCATCAGCGTCGCCTCTCATTCGAGTACATAATGTTCCGTGGCGTTAACGACTCCATGACTCATGCCCGCGAGATAGTGAAGCTCACCAAGGGACTCTTCTGCCGTTTCAACCTCATCCGTTTCCACAAAATCCCCAACATCGACCTTGAGGGTTGCAGCGAGGAAAAGATGGAGGCATTCCGCGATTACCTCAACAACCACGGCATTATCACCACAATACGTGCGAGTCGTGGACAGGACATCTTTGCGGCGTGTGGACTGCTGTCTACGGCCAAAACGATTGAGGAGCAGCGAAAAAATGAAGAGCAACAGAAAAAATAGATAAACATCGGGGAGATGGACGAACATCGAAGAGAAAGATGAGCGGCTATAATCAATAATATTAAAAAATAATAACTTATGAGCGGCTTTATACAAGTTTTCCTTCTTCTCACCCTTTTCCTCCTCGCCTCCTGCAACGGTCGCAAGAGCATGTTGCCTGCCAGTGGCGGACAGCAGTTTGAGGTGACTGTGGTGGGTGATGTTGACAGTATTGTATACAATGCTCTAAGTGTTGATGTTGACGGACTGCCACAGTCGGAACCGATGTTTGATGTGCGCGAGCCTAATATTAGGCCGTCGGAGGCTTTAGGTGGAGTGTTGCGTTATTCAAGGTCGATGGTCATTGTCGACATAGACCCCAAGAAATACGACCGACTGAACCTTGTGTGGAAGCGCAACGTCTATGCCGAGCCACAGCTGATAGTGAGAATCTGCGCCCCTTCGGCAAAGTGTCTGAGCGACACGGCTGTTGGCGGCATTGCCCTTCAGGGTCGCGCCACGCTATTGGTTCATATACTTAAAGCGCACGAGAAGAATGCCTACATGGCTGCGTTGCAGCGCAAGCACAACCCTAAGATGGAGGCTGAGGTTAAGCGGATGTTCGGTTTCGACATGCTCATCCCGTCCGACATGACCTCATGCAAGAAAGGCAAGGATTTCATTTGGATTTCCAACGATTCGCCCACTGCCATGCAGAACATCTGCATCTACAAGCAGCAATTCCGCAATCGCGACAGCGTTATGCAGGTCAACATCAAGGGCGAGACCGACTCTATGTACATGACAACTGTGCATGATGCCTGTAGCGTTACGTATAAGTATGACGAGCATGAAGACGTTTATACTCAGGAATGGCGCGGACTATGGGAAATGAAGGGCGACGCCATGGGCGGACCGCTTGTGGCTCGCTCGATATGGGGATATTATCCCCGTGATGTTGTCACGGTAGAAGGATTTGTTTATGCTCCAGGAAGGAAAAAGCGCAACCTTATGATGCAGCTTGAAGCCATCGTAAATGCCACCAACAAGCAACAGGTAAAGAAAAAGCCTGAGGGAATAAGGCATCTGTCGGGCAAAAAGCATGTTGACTAATGACTAACCATTCAGACACAATAATATTTATACACATTATTATATATAAACAATGGAAGACAGAAAAATACGCGTTGCCATAACGCACGGCGATACAAACGGTATCGGATACGAACTTATTTTTAAAACCTTTGCCGAGCCAGAGATGCTGGAGCTTTGCACTCCAATCATCTACGGTTCGCCAAAGATTGCCGCCTACCACCGCAAGGCGATGAACACACAGGCCAACTTCAGCATCATCAACAAGGCTGAGGATGCTCAGGACGGACGTGTCAATCTGCTTGCGTGCTTCGACGATGATGTGAAGGTAGACCTTGGCGTTCCTACCAAGGAGTCGGGCGAGGCAGCCCTCAAGGCCCTCGACCGCGCCATGACCGACTTCCGCAGCCAGCTCTTTGATGTGCTTGTGGCTTGTCCTGTAAACCAGGCGAGCATGTCAGACGCCAATTACACCTATCGTGGTCTGAAGTCGTATTCAGAGACAAGCATTGGCGACGGAGCCAAGGGCGTGAAGATGATGATAAACGAGACTATGCGCATAGCTCTTGCCACCGACGGCCTTGCCTTGAAGGACGTGCCTTCGCACATCACCGAGGAAAATCTCCTGTTGAAGATACGTGCCGTGAACGAGGCAATGAAGCGCGACTACCGTCTCTCGAATCCCCGCATCGGCGTGCTTGCTCTCAATCCTGTGGCCGACGGTGAGGAGGAAAAGACCATCATCGGTCCTACGGTTTGCAAGGCTGCCGACGAGGGCATAAATGTTTATGGTCCGTATTCTGCCGACGAGTATTTCAGCCAGAACATCTACGAGGCTTTCGACGTGACGATAGCCATGTACGACGACCAGGCTGTAATCCCATTCACCACGCTTATGCAGGGCGATGGCATCTACTATGTGGCTTCGCTCCCGCTCGTATGCACGGCTCCAGCCCTTACTCCCGATTTCGAGGCGGCAGGTCAGGGCACAAGCGACGAGAGTGCCTTGCGCCATGCTATCTTCGAGGCCATTGACATTGTGCGCCATCGCGAGGAGCACGACGCTCCGCTCGTGAATCCTTTGCAGAAGCTCTATCACGAAAAGCGCGACGAGAGCGAGAAGGTGCGTTTCTCCATCCCCAAGAAGCGCGACGGATTCCGTAGCGACCGCCGCCAGCCGTCTGGTGCTCCTCAAGGTGCTCCACAGGACGCTCCACAAGGTGCTCCTCAAGCCCAGAACAACCATCCGTCATCTGCTGACGCAGCAAACGAATAAACCAAATTGAAAGCAAAATATCAAAACGCCTTTTTCCTTTTCGGAATGGCGGTACTCATACTCATGCTGACACAGCTCGACTACACCCAGGTGTGGCTCGGGCTGTGTCATGCTGGTTATTGGTCGGTGGCCGTGGTGGCGTTGTGGGCATTTCTTTACATCTTCAACACAGCGTCTTGGTACATTATCATCAATTCCGGCGGCAAGACACCTGTAAAGTTCTGGTGGCTTTATAAAATCACTATTTCCGGTTTTGCCCTCAACTACGCCACTCCCGGCGGACTGTTGGGCGGCGAGCCTTACCGCATCATGTCGCTCTCGCCGATTGTGGGAGCCGAGCGGGCGTCCTCCTCGGTCATTCTCTTTGCCATGACCCACATTTTCAGCCACTTCTGGTATTGGCTTCTCTCCGTCGTGCTTTATCTCATTGTGCGCCCTGTTGACCTTTTCATGGGCGGTCTGCTCACGGCAATCACAGCATTCTGCCTTCTCGGACTGTGGTTCTTCATTGTGGGCTACCGCAAGGGTCTCGCCTGTCGCACTCTCAGCATGCTCAGCCACATTCCCGGCCTTAAGCGTTGGGCTTCGCGTTTCGTCGGCAAGCATCGTGAGCAGCTCGACACAGTCGACGGCCAGATAGCTGCCCTTCACAACCAAAACTCCCGCACGTTTGTCTCTGCTGTGCTTCTTGAGCTTATGTGCCGTGTGTGCTCGGCAGCCGAGATTTATTTCGTCCTGCGCGTGCTCATGCCATCTGCCAACTATGCCGACTGCATCCTCATACTCGGTTTCACCTCGCTTTTTGCCAACCTCCTGTTCTTCATACCCCTGCAGTTGGGCGGTCGCGAGGGCGGTTTTCTGATGTCGGCGGCAGGGCTCGGACTCAAGGCGAGCGAGGGCGCATTCGTGGCGCTCATTGTGAGATTGCGCGAACTTGTGTGGACAGGTATAGGACTGCTGATGATAAAGCTGACAAAACAGAAGAATTAAAAGCTTGCAGAATCAAGCCTTATCCGTTTAAAATCAATAAAAAATCGTTGTATGTAGTCCTTTTCTCAATAATTATATGTAATTTTGCTACGAAATGGACACTTCTGAACTTCAAAGAATCAAACAGCGGTACAACATCGTAGGCAACTGCGATGCGTTGAACCATGCTCTCGACGTTGCCTTGCAGGTGGCGCCGACCGATCTTAGCGTGCTTATAGTGGGCGAGAGCGGAGTGGGCAAGGAGATAATTCCGCGCCTTATCCACGACAATTCGCCACGCAAGCGCGAGAAATATTTCGCAATCAACTGCGGCTCAATACCCGAGGGAACTATCGACAGCGAGCTTTTCGGACACGAGAAAGGATCCTTCACGGGAGCCATAGGCGAGAGTGAGGGATATTTTGGAATAGCCAACAAGGGCACGATATTCCTCGACGAGGTGGGCGAGCTCCCCATAGCCACACAGGCGCGACTGCTGCGAGTGCTCGAGACGGGCGAATACATCCGCGTGGGCGGTCAGAAGATAATGAAGACCGACGTGCGCATTGTGGCAGCCACCAACGTCAACATGCACAAGGCTGTGAGCGAGGGACGCTTCCGCGAAGACCTCTACTACCGCCTTAACACCATACCTGTGCAGATGCCGCCACTCCGCGACCGTGGCGAAGACATACTCTTGCTCTTCCGTCTGTTCACAATGCAGATGGCTGAGAAATACCGCATTCCGCGCATCACGCTCACCGACGACGCAAAGCAAATGATGCTCAAATACAAATGGCCTGGCAATGTGCGACAGCTCAAGAACATCACCGAGCAGATGTCGATACTCAGCCAGAGCCGTGAGGTGAACGCAGCCATGCTGAGCAAGTTTATCCCGCAAGACCAGGAGAGCACCGAGCTTACGACAACGGCGGCTCCAAGCGCACATTCCTACGAGAGCGAGCGCGAGATTCTCTACAAGATTCTCTATGAGCTTCGTGGCAACGTGAGCGACCTGCGCCGCGAGATGGCAACCTTGCGCAAGCAAATCGACGACCAGCACACGCTCGACTCCTTTGCTGCCAGCCACAACATGCCAGCCATACAGTCGCCAGCCAATACGATGGCCCCGTCGCATGCTCCGGCAATCCATCCCTACGACCCGTCCGATGACCGCCACTATAGTGCCTATCAGGACGTTGAGGCTGAGGAAATCAGCGACAGCGAGAATGGCAACATCATCGACAGCGACAGCTTGAATCTCAACGATATAAGCAAGCAGGTGGTGGAGAAGGCTCTTGAGCGCAACGGCGGCAACCGCAAGAAGACGGCCCAGGAGCTTGGCATTTCCGACCGCACGCTCTATCGCCGCATAAAGCAATACGGACTCGACAAATAGAACCCTTCAGCAAAGAAACAGATGAATATTCGACGTATCTTTTCGCATTATATATATAATGTATACATGGCGTTGGCGCTCGTTGTTGTGCTTTCGCTCTCGTCGTGCTCCTTCGAAGGCTACAAGTTTAATGGTGCAAGCATCGACTATACCAAGACCAAGACCATTCAGATAGCCGATTTCCCCATTCGCTCAAGCTATGTGTGGGCCCCGATGGGACCGATGTTCAACAACCAGCTCAAGGACGAGTTTGCCAACCACACCAAGCTGAGCCAAGTGAAGCGTGGCGGCGACTTGAAAATCGAGGGCGAGATAACCCAGTACTCACAGCGCAACAAGTCGGTGGCTGCCGACGGACGCTCGGCACAGACCGAGCTGTCGATTACGGTCAACGTGCGTTTCACCAACAACGCCAACCACAGCGAGGACTTCGAGCGTCAGTTCACATCCAGCAAGTCCTACGAGACCACCCAGAGCCTTGCCACTGTGCAGGAGGAACTCGTGACTCAGATGGTTAAAGACCTTGCCGACCAGATTTTCAACGCTACGGTCGCCAACTGGTAACCGGGAAAATCATTTGAAAATGAGATTGAAATCATTTGAAAATGAGATTGAATTGTTTGCAGACAATTAAAAAATAATAACTAATAATTAAAGAACGAACGTGGATTTAGTGCGCCTCATAAATCATCCGGAACTCATGAACAAGGAGACTCTCTACGAGCTCCGAAGCCTTGTCGCGCTCTATCCCTACTATCAGACAGCGCGTCTGCTGATGCTCCAGAACATGTATCTGCTGCATGAGACGGCCTTTGACGACGAGTTGCGCCGTGCCGCCCTCTACGTTTCCGACCGCCGTCTGCTCTTCGATCTTGTCGAGGGAGCGCGCTTCCATGTGAAGACTGCCGCTGAGAAAGCCGCCGAGGAAGCTGCCGCAAAAGCCGAGCGCATGCAGGAGAACGGGGCCAACCGCACATTGTCGCTCATCGACAGTTATCTTGGCTCCAACCCAGAGTCGCCTGATGAGGCTGATGGCAACCGCAAGGTAAGGCCTACGCCAGCCGACGCCGCAGTCGACTATGTGGCTTATCTGCTTAAGACAGAGGACGAGGAGGAGAAGAAGGGCGAGAAGCAGGGTCCGCAGCTCAAGGGACAGTCGCTCATCGACAACTTCCTCAATCAGGACGGCACAAAGATACAACTGCAAGATCAGCCCACCTACAAGCCGGAGATAGAAGAGCCCGAGCCAGCTGCCGACAACGCCCGTAAAGACGGCGACGACAGCTATTTCACGGAGACTTTAGCCAAAATCTACATAAAACAGGGCAGATATTCAAAGGCACTCGAAATAATTCAACGATTAAATTTGAATTATCCAAAAAAAAATGCTTACTTTGCAGACCAAATACGTTTCCTGAAAAAACTCATTGCCAACGAGAAGGGAATGAAGCAGTAGCCTGACACAGAGGAACTGCATTGTAAATGCCGGCAATGCCGGTTTTGGTAGAGAAAAAATAAATAACAAATAATAAATTAACAAATAGAAAAATGATTTACATCTTATTCGTAGTGCTCATTGTGATTGCATCGTTGCTCATGATCGGCATCGTGCTCATCCAGGAGTCTAAGGGCGGCGGATTGGCGTCGAATTTCTCATCTTCTAACGCCATCATGGGCGTGCGCAAGACTACCGACTTCGTAGAGAAGGCAACATGGGGCCTTGCAGCAGCAATGGTTGTATTAAGCATCGTTTGCGCATACGTGGCTCCGGTTTCTACTACCGAAACCAGCGTAATGGAGAAGGCTGCCACCGAGACACAGACAACCAACCCCAACACAACTCCTGGCTTCGGCGCAAGCCAGCAGCAGCAGGCTCCGGCTCAGGGCGCACAGCAGGCTCCAGCACAGGGTGCACAGCAGGCTCCTGCTCAGCCAGCAAAATAAAGCACACTATCAGAGAAAATAAAAATAGGAGGCCGAGCGGTCTCCTGTTTTTTTTTGCTCGTCCGGTATTCTTCGCCGACATTATTCCACGGATGCGCTGTGTGCAATGTTGAATATTGTATTCGTGGAATGCTTGTATTATGAGAAGAAATCGTAAGAAAACAATGGAAAAAACGTTGTTTTCAGTCTGTTTTTCCCCTAAAATGTCCTTTTTTCAACTTTTTTTCATGGAAAATGAGAAAAAGTTGCTGAAAAGTTTGGGGGTTAGGAAAAAATCCACTACCTTTGCACTCGCTTTAAAGAATTAACGAATAGTTCAATAAAGGGAAATCTAATCATGGTGGCCGTAGTTCAGTTGGTTAGAGCGTCAGATTGTGGTTCTGAATGTCGTGGGTTCGAGTCCC
>CAKQFF010000056.1 GCA_934230685.1 uncultured Prevotella sp.
AAAGTTGGGATACTCGGACTCGAACCAAGAATGACAGGACCAGAATCTGTAGTGTTACCATTACACCATATCCCAATATTATTGTCGCAACTCGTTCCCTTATTGCGAGTGCAAAGGTACTAATAATTTTTGAACTGACAATGTTTTTGCGTATTTTTTTTGCAGAAACTTCATATTTTAGCTAAAAAAATGCAATAAACAGGCGTTTTTCAGTGATTTTAGTCGATATTCGGATTATTCACTGTAACTTTGTACTGCGTTAAAAATGCCCCTATGCGTCCAAGCGCACACTGTGCTACACCTTATTATATATATACATGTAGAAAAGTGCATGTGTGAGGATAAAGGCGGGTGTAAGCCACGTGCTGCTGGCAACGCGCACAAATTCATTGCAGAATGAAACAAGTATTTATAAACAAGATAATCAAGTAGAAAATTGAATGGAAACTAAAAACAAGTTGGTTGACGCTATCGTAAAAGGAATTCAAGAGAAAAAAGGACAGGACATAACAATTGCCGACCTCCGCGCATTGGACGGTTCTATTGCCAACTATTTCGTTATATGCCAGGGCAACTCGCCCTCGCAGGTTGAGGCTATTGCCGACTCAGTGAGCGAGACAGCTCGCATTGAGGCAGGCGAGAAGCCAATCCACGTGCAGGGATTGCCACAGGCTTACTGGGTGGCTATGGACTATGGCGACGTGCTTGTGCATGTGTTCATACCTGAGGCACGCGACTTCTACAATCTCGAAAATTTGTGGCAGGATGCCGCAATCACCGAGGTTCCCAACATTGATTAGCAATTAGTAAATTATGGACAACAGAAAAAATCCTCTCGGAGACAACCAGCCGAAGATGCCTAAGTTCAATATGAACTGGTTATACACCATAGCTATCGTGCTGCTGGCTGTGCTCATCTTCTCCGATGGAGGCGATATGCTTTTGGGTGGACCCTCTGCAACTCAGAACGCCACCTACACAAAGTTTAAGGTTTATGTTGACAAAGGCTACGCCAAGAGCGTGGTTGTGAACAAGGACAAAGGCACACTCCGCATGTATGTCAAGCCGGAAAAGATACGCGATGTGTTTGGCAAGACAGCGCAGCAGGTGGGTCAGACCCCATTCGTTAGCGTGACTTACGGCTCTGCCGATGCGCTCGACCAGTATCTGTCTACGGCTCAGCAAAGCAACAAGATAATGGACTACAGCTACGAGAAGGACTCAAGCTTTGGACTCACGTCGCTGTTCTTCACCTTCGGACCCATCTTGTTCTTCGTGTTCATTTGGGTGTTCATGATGCGCCGCATGAATGGCGGAGCCGGAGGAGGCGGAGTGTTCAGCGTGGGCAAGTCGAAAGCCCAAATGTATGAGAAGGGCAACGACCTCGGCATCACCTTTAAGGACGTGGCCGGACAGGCAGGAGCCAAGCAGGAGGTGCAGGAGATTGTCGACTTCCTCAAGGAGCCTCAGAAATACACTGACCTTGGTGGCAAGATACCCAAGGGCGCATTGCTCGTAGGACCTCCGGGAACTGGTAAGACTCTTCTTGCCAAAGCCGTGGCAGGCGAGGCAGGAGTGCCGTTCTTCTCAATGAGTGGTTCCGACTTCGTTGAGATGTTTGTGGGTGTAGGTGCAAGCCGTGTGCGCGACCTTTTCCGTCAGGCTAAGGAGAAGGCTCCATGTATCATCTTCATCGACGAGATTGACGCCGTGGGACGTGCACGCAGCAAGAACCCGGCTATGGGTGGCAATGACGAGCGCGAGAACACGCTTAACGCCCTGCTTACAGAGATGGACGGTTTCGGCACCAACAGTGGTGTTATAATACTTGCAGCCACCAACCGTGCCGACATGCTCGACAAGGCTTTGCTTCGTGCCGGACGTTTCGACCGCCAGATAAGTGTCGACTTGCCCGACCTTACAGAGCGCAAGGAGATATTCATGGTGCATCTGCGTAAGGTGAAGATAGACGAGAGTGTCGACATTGACTTCCTCTCGCGCCAGACACCAGGATTCTCGGGTGCCGACATTGCAAATGTCTGCAACGAGGCAGCTCTTATTGCAGCACGCCACAACAAGAAGACTGTTGACAAGCAAGACTTCCTCGATGCTGTCGACCGTATAATTGGTGGTCTGGAGAAGAAGACCAAGGTGATGACCAATGAGGAGAAGCGCACCATTGCATTGCATGAGGCAGGCCATGCCACTGTATCTTGGTTCTGCGAACATGCCAATCCACTTGTTAAGGTGAGCATTGTGCCGCGTGGACGTGCTTTGGGTGCCGCATGGTATTTGCCCGAGGAGCGACAGATCACCACCAAGGAGCAGATGCTCGACGAGATGTGCTCGTTGCTGGGTGGACGTGCTGCCGAGGAACTCTTCACCGGACATATTTCCACAGGAGCTATGAACGATCTTGAGCGCGCTACCAAGTCGGCTTACGGCATGATTGCCTATGCCGGAATGAGTGAGCGTTTGCCCAACATCTGTTATTATAACAACCAGGAGTATCAGTTCCAGCGTCCCTACTCGGAGACTACAGCCAAGATTATGGACGACGAGGTGCTCAAGATGATCAACGACGAGTATGCCCGCGCCAAGCAGATACTCAAGGAGCACAGCGAAGGCCACAACCAGCTCGCCGAGCTTCTGATGACTCGCGAGGTGATATTCGCTGAAGACGTGGAGCGCATCTTTGGCAAGCGTCCTTGGATTAGCCGTTCGGAGGAGATAATCGAGGACAACACGCCTAAGCTTGAGGACATGCCTGAGGAAGTGAAGCAGGCACAGGCCGAGCATGAGGCGGCAAAAAACAAGGAAAATGAATAATTAAAGTTGAGAATTAAGGATTATGATTGCCACTGTCGGTCATAGTTCTTAATTCTTAATGTATACAAATCAAAAAAAACTCTTAGTAAATAACTTAACCCTCTTTCAGACTATGAGTGACAAAATGAAAAATCTCATAACCCGTTCCATTACTGGTGTGATATTCGTTGCGGCAGTAGTGACGTGCTTCTTGCGTCCCGAGGCAATGATCTTTCTCTTCGCATTGGTGACGGGCCTGACCGTGTGGGAGTACACGGGCATTGTGAATAATCTTGAGAATGTGGCAGTCAACCGCTTTCTCGCTACCGTGGCGGCAGTCTATTTCTTCTTTGCCATGGCAGGCTTCTGCTCGGGCATAGTGCCGTCGGCAGTGTTCATTCCCTATCTGCTCACAGTGGTCTACATGTTCATCAGCGAGCTTTACACTAAGGCTCCAAACCCCATAAACAACTGGGCCTACACCATGCTCTCGCAGATGTACATTGCTTTGCCGTTCTCTATGATTAATGTGTTGGCGTTCCGTGGAGCGGGCGACGCTGTGATCTACAATTATCTTCTTCCGCTCAGCATCTTCATCTTCCTTTGGACCAACGACACCGGAGCCTACCTCAGCGGTTCGCTATTCGGCAAACACAAGTTATTCCCGCGTGTGTCTCCTGGCAAGAGTTGGGAAGGCAGCATAGGTGGAGGCATCCTTGTCTTGGTAGTGGCTGCCATCTTGGGATGGTATGAGAACTCGGGCATTCATGAAGGAGCTGTAGAGCTCGCAATGTCTATACCTCAATGGATGGGTCTGGGCCTCGTGGTAGTGTTCTTCGGAACATGGGGCGACCTTGTGGAGTCGCTTTTCAAGCGCACTATAGGCATAAAGGATTCTGGCAGCATATTGCCGGGACACGGAGGTATGCTCGACCGTTTCGATTCTTCGCTTATGGCAATACCAGCTGCAGTGGTATATATCTACACACTGACAATGTGTCTCTGATAACTGACAGAATGACAGTCTTTTAAGATTGGTACACAACTTGCTTATTATATATTGAAGGATAACTGAATTTGGGATTTGGTTTAAAACATATATAGGTTTAGTTTTTTTGAGATAAGTAATAAGTTTAGGTTGATTGTTTGTTAGTAGAAAAAGGGCGCGTCAAGCTTGTGAAAACAGCTTGCGCGCCCTTTTCAGGTATATTTGTCCTTAGAGAGTGGGATACACCATGTTCTCTTCCTTAATGCAGTCGAGCACCTCGTCGCAGTATTTCTTTGCCTCCCATTTGGCCATTGGCAGGTCGTGCAACAGCCAGTTGCCACAGTCCTTAGGGGCAGCTCCTGGTATCTCGCCCTCGAAGTCGGCCACGAAATGGAACGTGCGGCTCATAAGTTCCACAATGTCCTGCGGCTTGAGGTCGCCATTCATCAGCAGATAGTTACCCGTGAGGCAACCCATAGGTCCCCAATACACGATGCTGTCTTTCCATTCAGGGTCGTTGCGCAAATATGTTGCAGCCAGATGCTCAATAGTGTGCAGAGCACCCGGATGCAATGCTGGTTCGCGGTTAGGTTCCTTCATGCGGATGTCGAAAGTAGTGACGGTGTCGCCACCTACTGTGTCCTTGCGCGATACATAAATGCCTCGCTTGAGGAGATTGTGGTTGATTGTGAAGCTTGGTATCTTGTCCATAATCTGTTTGTCTTTAAGTACTGTAGTGTTTATATTATATAATAATGTGGCGGGTGACGGTTAGATGCTCTCAAGGAAAGCCTTAGTAACCTCAAACGAACCTTCAGCCATACGCTCCCAAAAGTCGTAGTACATCTGCGCCTTGTGGTCTTTGAGGGGAATGTCGCTGATGATGCGGAACGAGATGAACGGAGTGTTGTAGATGTGGCATGTCTGAGCTATTGAGCTGCTCTCCATGTCGACAGCCTGGGCTTCGGGAAACTGGTCGAGAATGGATTGCATCTTCTCTCGTGAGTTAACAAACCAGTCGCCGGTTACTATGAGTCCGCTGCGCACACGTGTGGGGCAGTTGAGTGATGTAGCCTTTTTAGCCAACTCCTCGGGGCAGGCAAAACGTTCGGGCATGCCGAGCACCTGGCCAGCCTTGCATTCGTCGCCGCAGTAAACATCATGGTAGCAACACTCGGTGCTCACCACAACATCCGTCACCTCAAGCGAAGTGTCGGCACCTCCAGCAACGCCAGTAGAGATGACAAGGTCGGGATGATAGCAATCGATCATTTCCACTGCGCCAATGGCAGAGTTCACCTTGCCAATACCACACTGCTGCATCACAACCTCATTGTGCGCGATATGTCCTACAAGGAATCTGCGGCCGTTGTGGTTTTCTTCTTTCAAGTCTGTGGCGAGAGTCTGCAACTGGGCGAACTCCTTGTCCATTGCCACGATAATACCTATTTTCATTATATTCGTTTTTGTTATGTTTTGCAAAGTAACTGTCTACAAAATTACACAAAAAAAACGGGACTCAAAAGGAGTCCCGTCGTTATAATCTGTTTTCTCACGAAAACAATTATTAATCAACAACAAAATTCATTCATTTACGATTTTCTCCACCTCTGTGGAAAATACCTTGTACATTAATCTATAACTTTATCCGTAGTCTTCTCTTATTTTCTTAGCTTGAATAACATTGCTTAATGTGTATGAAACGTAATCTGATGTATGTGTACTTAATATTCTATAACTCTCTAATATCTTTCCTAAATTTTACATGTGCAAAGGTAGTATATACACTGTAAACTGACAAATTTTTTCAATAAACACCCCATTTTCTTCCAAGAACGCCGAAAAACCATGCGTTTGCTTATAATCCAATTGGCAATGGAGTGGGGCAGAAGATGAAATATATTGTTATAATATGCTGCAAAACAACATGTTTGCATGTGAAAACATGCGGTTTTATGGGATACTTTCTGTAACTTTGCACATTGGAAAATATAAACGTTTATATATAGATAAGAAATGAAGACATTGAAACGATTCCTGCCAGACTTATTGGTAGTGTTGTTGTTTGCGGTCATATCGTTTGCCTACTTCTTCCCGGCAGACACCGAGGGCCGCATTCTTTATCGTCATGACTCCTCGGCCGGACGCGGTTCGGGACAGGAGCTAACGGAGTATTATCAGCGCACTGGCGAGCGCACACGCTGGACCAACTCGCTCTTCGGCGGTATGCCTACCTATCAGATGGCACCGTCGTACGACAGTCAGCAGGTGCTGAACCAAGTGGGCAAGTTCTATCATCTTTGGTTGCCCGAGAATGTGTGGTATGTGTTTGTCTACCTCTTGGGCTTCTACATCCTGCTTCGCGCCTTCGACTTCCGCAAGGAACTGGCGGTGCTTGGCTCCGTGATATGGGCGTTCAGCAGCTACTTCTTCATCATCATCGCTGCCGGACACATCTGGAAGGTGATAGCCTTGGCTTATCTTCCGCCTATGATAGCCGGTATTGTGCTGGCGTATAGGGGCAAGTATCTGTGGGGATTTGTGGTTACAGCCATATTCACCGCCCTTGAGATACAGGCCAACCACGTGCAGATGACATATTATTATATGTTCATCATCCTCTTCATGGTGATAGCCTATCTGTGGGATGCCGTGCGCAACGGCAAGTTGGCACAGTTTGGCAAAGCCACGGGCGTATGTCTTGTGGCAGCTGCATTGGGAGTGGTTGTCAATCTCTCCAATCTCTATCACACATGGCAGTACACCCAGGAGTCGATGCGTGGCAAGAGTGAACTTGTGAAGAAGAATTCAGCCAACCAGACATCAAGTGGTCTTGACCGCGACTATATCACTCAGTGGAGCTATGGCATCGACGAGACATGGACATTGCTCGTGCCAAACACCAAGGGTGGCGCTTCTGTGCCTCTCGCCCTTAACGAGAAGGCTATGGAGAAAGCCGACCCTCAGTTCTATAGCATCTATCAGCAGTTGGGTCAGTACTGGGGCAACCAGCCCGGCACAAGCGGTCCGGTGTATGTTGGAGCCTTTGTGCTGATGCTCTTTGTGCTCGGTCTCTACATAGTGAAAGGTCCGATGAAGTGGGCCTTGTTTGCTGCCACTGTATTGTCGGTATTGCTGTCGTGGGGTAGAAACTACATGTGGTTCACCGATCTCTTCCTCGACTATGTGCCGATGTATGCCAAGTTCCGCACAGTGGCTTCGATACTCGTAATAGCCGAGTTCACAATACCTCTGCTTGCCATGCTTGCCCTCAAGGAACTGCTGGAGCGTCCGCAGTTGCTTGATGAGTCGGTGAGCAATCGCGAGCGCATTATCAACTTCGTGTTCTTCACTCCGCTTGGAGCAGTGGCACGCAAGCGTCGCGACTATCTGTGGATAAGCTTTGCGCTCACGGCAGGCTGCGCTCTCTTGTTTGCCATCATGCCTTCGGTGTTCTTCCCCGATTATATCTCGTTGCAGGAGCTTGAGGCCATGAAGCAGATACCAAGCGAGTATCTCTCTCCGCTGATTGGCAACTTGCAGTCGATACGTATCTCTATCTTCACAGCCGACTGCTGGCGTTCGTTCTTCATCATCGTGCTCGGCACTGCCATACTGTTGCTCACGCTCAAGAAGAAGTTGCCTCAGAAGTATGCTGTCGCAGCTATCATCGTGCTTTGTCTTGTAGACATGTGGCAGGTGAACAAGCGCTATCTGAACGATGGCATGTTTGTGGAGCGCAGTGTGCGCGAGACTCCTCAGGCAGAGACCGCTACCGACCGACAGATTCTTCAGGACAAGGCCAAGGACTATCGTGTGCTCAATCTCGCGTCGAATACGTTCAACGAGAACGAGACATCCTACTATCATAAGTCAATCGGTGGCTACCACGCTGCCAAGCTGCGCCGCTATCAGGAGATGATAGACTACTATATCGCTCCAGAGATGCGTAACATCATGCCTGCCATAGCAAAGGCTCAGGGCGACATGACCAATGTGGCTGGCGACTCGATATGCCCGGTGGTAAACATGCTCAACACAAAGTATTTCATTGTTCCGCTTCAGGGCAACCAAACAGTGCCTTTGCTGAACCCCTATGCCTTTGGCAATGCGTGGTTTGTGGATAATATCAAGTATGTTGACAATGCCAACCAGGAGATAGATGCCATTAAGACTCTCGACCTTCGCCATGAGGCTGTGGCCGACAAGAAGTTCCAGGCCGACCTTGGCAATGCTCAGCCACAGCAGACTTCGGCTGTTGTGACTATAGAGAAATATGAGCCCAACGAGCTTGTATACAAGGTGCAGTCGCAGAAGGGTGGCATTGTGGTGTTCTCGGAGATTTACTATCCGGGATGGACTGCCACAGTCGACGGTGCAGAGGTGCCGGTAGGTCGTGTGAACTATATTCTGCGTGCCATCAATGTTAAGCCGGGACAGCATACCGTGGTGCTCACGTTCAAGCCTCAGTCGGTTAAGAACACAGAGACTGCTGCCTATGTGGCCTATCTGCTGCTTGTGCTTGCCATTGCGGTGGGCGTGTTCTTTGAAGTAAAGAAAAAGAAAGCTTAACTGTAAAATTCAGTATATATCACTTGTTGTAGGAGGCCATGGCCTCCTACAGCTGTTTTATATGCTTATGATAAAGTATTGTCACTAACATACCATTATTACTATGCAATTCCGTACTCCCGTAACCATTCCTCCCTCATCATTTTCCATATCCCCTTGCGAGCGCATGCTCTTTGTAGGCTCATGCTTTGCCGACAACATAGGTAGGCGTTTTGTTGAAGACAAGTTTCGCGCTGTGGTCAATCCTTATGGCGTGATGTATAATCCAGCAAGCGTGATGCATACTGTGAGGCGATGGATAGAGGAAAACTCACTTGACATAAAAGCGTCAGATGGTGCTGTTGCTCCGCGTACAGCCGTGTTTACCCTTGGCACCAACCATGTTTACATCCTCAACGAGACGGGTGAGATTGTGGACAACTGCTGCAAGCGTCCGCAGCGATTGTTCACTGAGAAAGAACTGTCTGTGGAGGAGTGTGAGGAGTATTTGGCTGAGGCTGTGCAACTGTTGCGTGGAATAAATCCTGAGGTGCGTGTTGTCATAACCGTGAGTCCTATACGTTATGCCAAATACGGTTTTCATGGAAGTCAGTTGTCGAAGGCTACGCTGTTGCTTGCTGCCGATAGGCTGGTAAGGAGGTATAAGGATGAAGAGTCGGTTCTCGTGGAATATTTCCCCGCCTATGAGATAGTGAACGACGAGCTACGCGACTATCGTTTCTATCGTGAGGACATGCTTCATCCTACTGAGCAAGCTGTGGAATATATATGGGAGCGTTTTGCTGAAACTTATTTCAATGAGGCAACCAACAAGTTTCTTGAGGAATGGCGACCCGTAAAGGCAGCCTTGGCTCACCGTCCGTTCAATCCCAACAGTGAGGAATATAAGGAATTTCTTAGTAAGGCTAAGGAAAAGGCAGAAAGGTTGTTGGAGAGATATATGGAGTAGGACAAATTCTGCCTACTCCATAATAACTTTTTGTCCAGGTGTTTTTTTATCTCAGTCCGTCCCAACTTGTTTTATTGAATGTCTTCTCGACCTTTTCTTCTACATCATCAGGCAAGTTGCAGAAGAAGTCGATGCCTGTTTTCTCTTCAAGCTCGGCAATGCTAATCGCATGAGACAGAAGAGTCTCGTTGGTGCGGTATTCATTAGTCTGGTTGCTCCAGAAAGCCATGCCGGCAAATCCAAATTGAGTCTTACGGAGTATTGCCATGTAGAAATACTTAGGCACAATCATCTTGTTGTCGATGCGCTTGATGATATTCTTCTCGTCGTCGATAGTGCCACCTTTGCAAACGAATATAGTGTCGTTGGGTCCAAGGTTCTTGGCCCACGTCTGTAGCTGTTGCTCCATGCGTAGCCACAATCCCTTCTTGCTGTTGTCCTTACTGTCGTAGCCGTTGAAGGCATGATACTGTGGCTGCATGTTCGACATGTAGAAGGTCTGATTGTTGGCTTCCTCCGAGAAAGTGCGGTCGGCACTTGGGCATATATGTCCGCGGTCGAAGCCTGGGAAGTATGTGAACTCAGTCCAGTAGTCGCTCTTTGAGAGGGCAGGGTCGGCAGTGAACTTTCCTGTGCGCGAGTAGCTTCTGCTGAATCCCTTGTGTAATTGGTAGCACGACCAGCGCTGCGACTTCTTGTCGCAGTCCCATTCAGTGCAGAAGTTCACCTTGTCTTTGTCGTAGTTTGTATTTGAAAGTCGATGCACAATAATCTGCTGTCTGCCCGTCTTCTTAAGTGCAGGAAATTCGAGTCTCAGCACTGCCTTGTCGGTGGTAGCCACATTGGCATTCTTGTTTATGGAAGATGTCGAGCCATTGTCGTCGTCGCCACTGCCTACAGGACCGTTGTAACTGCTGTCGCCGCAGCTTGCAAAGAATACAGATATAAACGCAATGGCAACCGCAAGGATTGATTGCGGGCGAAGTGTGCGTAATGATTTCATAATGGAATATGTTTTGAAAAAATTTTTAGTAGAATAGCGAAAAAAAAGAAAGTGTGTTCCAGGCGTATATGCAACTACGCTTAGAACACACTTTCAATGTGCATATTCAAAAAGAATGTGTCTATCCTTTTGAGGGGATAGTATATTTTTCGTTTTCTTTTCCTTACTTGCGAACCTTTGCGTAACGGCTCATGAACTTGTCTACGCGAC
>CAKQFF010000057.1 GCA_934230685.1 uncultured Prevotella sp.
TGCTCGCTGCTGCGTGCAGTAAGCAGAAGCACTGGAATGTGGCTTGTTGCCTCATGCTGCTTAAGGCGTGTACAGAATGTAAGTCCGTCCATTATTGGCATCATCACATCCGAAACTACTATGTCGGGCACACTCTCTACGGCAAGTTTAAGTCCGCTCTGTCCGTCGGCTGCCTCTATCACATAGTAGCGGTCGAGCAGTAGAGTGCGCAGATAGGCACGCATGTCGGCATTGTCATCCACGATAAGCACAGTAGCGAGTTCATCCGTATTGTCATTTACAAGAATGTCATGACGACAGTCTTGTACTGACTTGCGGCTTGCCATTAGTTGCTCATTAGTAGTTGCGGTAGTGTCATCAACTGTAGCGTTGTTCTCGCGACGGAACAAAAGTACGTCACTTATAAGTCTTTGCAGCTGTTCCACATTGCGTTGAATAATGTTGATGAGTTGTTGTGAGTCTCCTTTACCTTCGGCAAGTTGATTTACGGGTCCAGCTATTAGAGTCAATGGAGTGCGCAACTGGTGTGATGCGTTTGTAAAGAAACGTGTCTGTTCGTCATTCAATTCATGCATACGACGGTTGGCACGACGTGTGACCTTTACGGCACGCCATGTGGTTGCAACAGCTACTGCCAATAGCAGGATTACGAGGAAAGCTACGATGAGCAGTGAGCGCTGGATATGATAGAAACCGAGATAAGTCTCAAGTTTCGACTGTATTGTTGCAAGATACTGGTTCTGTTTCATCAATGAGTTGCTGCTCAACGATATGTCTGCAACATTCTGTGGCGTGATAACAAAGCTTTTCATGTTGTTTACACGTTCAAACGGTTTTCCTTCAAGTATGTTCAAGGCAAGGGCTATCACTTCCTCGCCATGGGTAGGATATATGTATGATGCTGAGAGTTGTCCTCTCTGCACAGCGTCTATACCCTCGCCAGGCAGTCCGTCAATACCAAGAAAACGGATGTCGTGCTCCTTGTGAAATTCTTTGGCTGCCTCATAAGCACCAAAAGCAACCAAATCACTGTGGCAGAATACTATATCTACAATTTTGCCATCCTTCAACCATCGTTGCATTATACGTTTACAGTCGTCGTATGACCATTGACCTGGCACATGATGATACTCAATGGATGGATATTGTTTCATTGTTTCGCTAAAACCAGAATGTCGTTGTACAGCTGGGGACATATCTGATGGTCCACTCATTTCCAATACAATAGGTCGTCGTCCGTCAGTCTTAACGCTGTCACGGCATAGCAAAGCTGCATACTCCGCCATCTTGCGTCCTGCCTCAACGTTGTCGCCACCGATATAAGCGGTATAATCTTTTAAGGCTGTAATGCGGTCGAAGAATACAATAGGGATATTCTTGTCGCGAGCGCGTTGCAGACTGCCATTCAGAGCATGATAGTCGTTAGGTGAAATCACAAGCAGGTCGACACCCTCGTCGATGAGGCTGTCTATCTGAAGACATTGGCGTTCGTTGCTGTTGTCGGCATCTTTTATAATCACCTTTACGTCGGTGTCGTATAGATGTTGTGCAGAAAGCATCTCAATGTTGGCTTTTTCGCGCCAGCGTCCACCCACACATTGCGATACACCTATCTTATATTTATAGTTGCTGGTGCAACCAGTAGCGAGTGTAAGCACCGCAAGCAATATAAATAATGTGTTGTAAGTTTTGGTTTTCATATGTAAATGTTAGGTTTTATATGTTTTCAATGGCAAAGTTACTGAAAAATCTTATATTCTGTAGTCAAAATAAATGACTATTCACTCAAGGATTGTTTCATACCGTAATTCTTGTTAGTTTAAGAAACATAAGTAACATTCACTTTATGATATAAAATGTAATTTTGTAGCAGAAATCAATCACCTACAGCTCACGCTATTTTGATTATTCTAAAAACCTATATAAATATGAATAAGAACAAAACACTTTTCAGCCGCACAGCGGCAGCGTCGTTTCTCTTAGGGCTTGCCATGTCAGCCTCAGCGCAAGAGACAAGTTTTCTCAGTAGCAACCACTGCATCTATCGTGTGGACAACTCACAGAAGGTCCTTCTTCTGCCAGTGCAGGAGAAGGCAGAGATGTGCAATATTAAGGTGGTGGACGGCAATAATCAGGTGAAGGCACTGAATGTTCGCCTTGCATCCAACCACATTGACTATTATGTGCCTCTATATCTTGACGCGTTTAAGGGCAGCAAGAGCATCTCTTTGGATATTCATGTCAATGGCACCTATCGCAACGATGGAGAACTCTCTGGCTTTACATGTTGGAAGAATATGAAGTATGCCGACTCGTTCGACACTACCAACCGCGAGCAGTATCGTCCCGCTTATCATCACACTCCTGCATATGGATGGATGAACGACCCTAATGGTATGTTCTATAAGGATGGTGTATGGCATCTTTATTACCAGCATAATCCCTACGGCTCGCAATGGGAGAACATGACATGGGGACATTCCACATCTACCGACCTAATGCATTGGGAGTTCCAAGGTGATGCTGTTGAGCCAGACGCTTGGGGTACAATATTCTCTGGCTCGGCTGTAGTAGACCATAACAATACTGCGGGATTTGGCAATGGTTCTGTTGTGGCTATGTATACATCGGCTGCCGAGAGCCAGACACAGAGTCTTGCTTACAGCACCGACAATGGCAAGACTTTCACAAAATATGCTGGCAACCCTGTGATTACGAGCAATACACCCGACTTCCGCGACCCTCACATGTTCTGGAATGAGGATATAAAGAAGTGGAACATGATTCTTGCCGAGGGACAGCACATGAATATCTACTCATCTGCCGACCTTAAGGAATGGACGCTCGAAAGCCAGTTTGGTGCTGAGTATGGCAATCATGGCGGTGTATGGGAATGTCCCGACCTTATGAAGATGCGTGTACGTGGTACCGACAAGTACAAATGGTTGCTTATCTGCAACATCAACCCTGGTGGACCCTTTGGCGGTTCTGCCACACAGTACTTTGTAGGTGACTTTGATGGTAAGATGTTCACATGCGATACCAAACCCGAAGTAACAAAATGGATGGACTATGGCAAAGACCATTACGCCACGGTTACATTCGACAATGCTCCCGATGGTCGTCATGTAGCCTTAGCATGGATGAGCAATTGGCAGTATGCCAACCAAGTGCCTACCAAGCAATATCGCTCTGGCAATTCCATACCACGCGACCTTGACCTCTATGAATATGAAGGCGACATATATTGTGGTGTAACTCCTTCGCCTGAAATGACAGCTGCACGTCCCAAGAAAGCTACGAAGAACCTCACAGAGGCATGTGAAATGGTGGTTTCGCTAAAGGGTAATGCTACTTTGACACTTTCCAACGATAATGGTGAGAAGGTGGTTATGACCTATGATGAGAAGAATCGCTCATTCTCTATGGACCGCACAAATAGCGGACTGAAAGACTTTAGCGACGACTTTGCTGCCGTTACTACGGCTCCAATACATGGCAAGATGTCACAATTGCGTCTGTTTATTGATAAGAGCAGTATTGAGGCGTTTGATGCTGAAGGACGTATGGCAATGACAAATCTTGTATTCCCCACCAAGCCTTACAACAAGGTTACAGTGAAGGGCAAGGCTAAATACGTGGTGTATAATCTGAAATAATATATAATGTGGTACGGCTTCATGCCGTGCCACTCTAAGCATGTTACATTCGTTGTAGAAATGTTGTAAGTTACGATTTTTGCAATCAGATGCAACATTATTTATATGGATGCTGCCTGAATACCTATAACTTTGCAGCAGAAAATTCAAAAATCAACTAATAACTAAAAAAGTTTATACACAAATGAGCAATTCCAACTCAAGTAAACTCACACTCATCCCGGTGATGATAGCATTCTTCACAATGGGATTCGTCGACCTCGTCGGCGCAGTGTCCAACAACATGCAGGAAGACTTCGGACTCTCTGATTCCGCAGCCAACTTCTTCCCGTCGCTTGTGTTCTTCTGGTTCCTCATCTTCTCTGTGCCTACGGGCATGTTGATGAATAAGATTGGACGCAAGAAGACAGTACTCCTCTCTATTGTAATCACTACATTGGCAGTGTTCCTCCCTCTCTTCGACAGTTTCATGCCTACAAATGAGAGTCAGCTTTGGTTGATGTACGTCTCTTTCTCGCTCCTTGGCATAGGCAATGCCATCATGCAGACCTCAATCAACCCATTGGTGACAATGCTTGTTAAGGGTCACCTTGCTTCAACACTCACCTTCGGACAGTTTGTCAAGGCTATCGCCTCGTTCATTGCTCCGCTCATCGCTGCATGGGGAGCCACAACTACAGCTCCTGTCTTAGGACTCAGCTGGCGTATTCTCTTCCTCTTGTTCTTCATCATCGGTATGGTTGCAACATTATGGCTCGGCATGACCCGCATTGAGGAAGAGCCCATCGAGGGCAAGGCCTCTGGTTTCGTTGACTGCCTCAAGATGCTTGGCTCGCCTATCATCCTCCTCTCATTCATTGGCATAATGTGTCATGTAGGCATTGATGTAGGCACTAATGCTGTTGCTCCTAAGATTCTCCTTGAGCGTCTTGGTGGTGCTGGCGACACACTCAGCCAGTTTGAGTATGCCACATCTCTTTACTTCGCTTTCCGTACACTCGGTTGCTTCACTGGTTCAATCCTTATGCGCAAGCTCAACATCCGCACATTCTTCACTATCATTGTGCTTATGATGGCACTCTCTATGGTAGGTTTCGTGTTCGGCACAGAGAAGTGGGAACTTTGGGCTGCTATCGCTCTTGTTGGCTACGGCAACTCAAATGTGTTCTCTATCGTGTTCTCTCAGGCTATGCTTTCCGCTCCCGAGAAGAAGAACGAGGTGTCTGGTCTTATGATTATGGGCTTGTTCGGTGGCACAGTGTTCCCGCTCTTCATGGGCTTTGCAAGTGATGCTGCCAAAGAAGCCGGCTCACAGTATCCGCAGATATGGGCTGCCGTGGTAATGGCAGTGGGTGTAGTGTATCTGCTCTCTTATATTCCGAAAGTTAAGCAATAAAAAACCTAATATAATGAATACAAAATATGTAGTAGGACTTGGCGAGGCACTCTGGGATGTGCTTCCTGAGGGAAAGAAACTTGGTGGTGCTCCTGCAAACTTCGCATTCCACGCAGGACAGTTTGGACTCAACTCTATCGCTGTGAGTGCTCTTGGCGAAGACAAGCTTGCTGAGGAGACTATCGAGCAGCTTGAAGAGAAGAAGTTGCAGTATTGCATGCCTCGCGTGCCTTATCCAACTGGCACAGTGCAGGTGACTCTCGACGACGAGGGCATACCTACCTATGATATAAAGGAGAATGTGGCATGGGACAACATTCCGTTCAACGATGATGTTAAGGCTGTTGCCGAGAACACACGTGCCGTATGTTGGGGCTCGTTGGCTCAGCGTAATGTGGTAAGCCGCGAGTCAATCTATAAGTTCCTCGACGCTACTCCTAAGGACTGTATGAAGATTTTCGACATCAATCTTCGTCAGAACTTCTACACCAAGGAGATTATCTGCGAGAGCATGAAGCGTTGCAATGTTCTCAAGATTAACGATGAGGAGTTGGTTCTCATAGGTCGCATGTTCGGCTATCCTGGCTTGGACATCGAGAATAAGTGCTGGCTTATCCTTGGCAAGTACGATCTCGACATGCTTGTGCTTACTTGTGGAGTTAACGGTAGTTATGTATTCACACCTGGCACAATGTCATTCCAACCAACTCCTAAGGTTGATGTGGCTGATACTGTAGGTGCAGGCGACTCTTTCACTGGCACATTCTGTGCTTCTATACTTGCAGGAATGTCGGTGGCCGATGCTCATAAACGTGCTGTCCACGTGAGCGCATACGTTTGCACACAGAACGGAGCAATGCCTGTATTGCCTGAAGAAGTGAAGAATATCTAATTTGGTTTTCGTATTTTACGAAATACATTGAAAAAAATAATGGCAACTGGATGAATCTTATCTCATCATCCAGTTGCCCTTTTTTAGTGTCATGGGCACTACGATTTCTTCTCTCGTACTGTCCTTGAAGCATAACACAAGAAAGGCATGTCCCACATGCTTGGCTGTGTCGGCTTTGGCTCCTGCTATTGTCACGGAGTCGAGACCCTTATGGTCGTCCTTCATTTGCCACACATATTGCTTGGCACTTACTATCAGCTGTTCGCGATAGCTGCCAGGAATACTGTCCGGTCGGTAGAAACCATCCACATAAGCGTCATACTTGCCTTGTATCAGGTAGTCGTAGTATGTCTTTGCGGTTTGTGCTACCAGTTCTTCTGGGTTGGGTTCTTCTCCCTTGCCGCATGAGGCAAAGGAGAAGAGCGTTAATGCGAGTACTATATATAATAGGTGGCGCATGTTGGTTTGTTTTACTTCTGTCGTATAAACACGTTTATCGGACAACCGTGCATCGACCAGTTCTCGCGAATCTTGTTCTCGAGGAATCGGCGATAAGGCTCCTTGATGTACTGCGGAAGGTTGGCGTAGAACACAAACGAAGGTATCTGTGTGTTGGGCAACTGTGTGCAGTACTTAATCTTGATGTACTTACCCTTGGTTGATGGTGGTGGGTAAGCCTCGATAAGCGGAAGCATCACCTCGTTGAGCTTTGATGTTCCCACGTGAGCCTTGCGGTTGAGGTAAACCTGCTTTGCTGTCTCAAGCACCTTGAAGATGCGCTGCTTGGTGAGTGCTGAAGCGAAGATGATAGGGAAGTCAACAAACGGAGCCATACGCTTGCGGATGGCATTCTCGAATGTCTTTATCACAGCCTGGTCCTTGTTCTCCACAAGGTCCCACTTGTTCACCACTACCACCAGCGACTTGTTGTTGCGCTGTATGAGCTGGAAGATGTTCATATCCTGAGCCTCAATGCCTCGTGTGGCATCAATCATAAGGATACACACGTCTGAATTCTCGATAGCGCGGATTGAACGCATCACCGAATAGAACTCCAAGTCCTCCGACACCTTGTTCTTGCGACGTATACCGGCTGTGTCTACAAGATAGAAGTCGAATCCAAACTTGTCGAAGCGTGTATAGATAGAGTCGCGTGTTGTACCTGCAATCTCTGTCACGATGTTGCGGTCCTCACCGATAAAGGCATTGATGATAGAACTCTTGCCTGCATTAGGACGACCCACCACAGCGAAGCGAGGAATACCATCCTCTACCTCTTCCTTGGTGTCAGGCTTCAGCTTCGAGAGCACAAGGTCGAGCAAGTCGCCCGTACCGCTGCCCGTAGCCGATGATATACATTGTGGCTCACCAAGTCCCAGTCCGTAGAACTCAGCAGCATCGTATATCTGGTCGTTGTTGTCGGTCTTGTTAGCCACAAGGATAACAGGGAGCTTTGTGCGGCGAAGGATAGTTGCCACATCCTGGTCCCAGTCTGTCAAGCCTGTCTGCACGTCAACGAGAAAGAGAACAAGGTCGGCCTCTTCTGTTGCCACAATTACCTGCTTGCGGATAGCGTCCTCAAAGATATCGTCGCTCTTCACTACCCATCCGCCAGTATCTACTACCGAGAACTCACGTCCGTTCCACTCGCATTTGCCATACTGGCGGTCGCGTGTTGTGCCCGCAGTATCGCTCACGATAGCCTGACGTGTCTTGGTAAGACGGTTGAACAGTGTCGACTTGCCCACGTTAGGGCGTCCCACTATTGCTACTAAATTTGCCATATTTGAGTTTTGATTTTTGAATTTTGAATTTTGAATTGTTGCCTTTGGCAATTTTGAGTTTTGAGTTCTGAATTTAGAGTTGTTGCCTTTGGCAATTTTGAATTTTGAGTTTTGAATTTAGAGTTGTCGCCTTTGGCAATTTTGAATTATGAGTTCTGAATTATGAATTCAAAATTCAAAATTGAATAATTCCTAATCGGCATCGCCGATAATTCAAAACTCAAAATTCAAAACTCAAAATTCTACTCCGGGTTATACCCGAAGTTGTCCAACTCTCTTTTCGAGCTTCTCCAGTCCTTGTCCACCTTCACGAAGGTGTGCAGGTATACGCTCTTGCCGAAGAACTTCTCAAGCGACTTGCGTGCCTCTGTCGACATCTTCTTCAGGGCCACACCCTGATGTCCGATGATGATGCCCTTCTGCGAGTCGCGCTCCACATATATTACGGCATGGATGTCGATGTTCTTCTGGCTCTCCTTGAACGACTCCACCTTCACCTCCACCGAGTAAGGAATCTCCTTGTCGTAGTAGAGCAAAATCTTCTCGCGGATAATCTCCGACACGAAGAAGCGGGCAGGCTTGTCTGTCAGCTGGTCCTTGTCGAAGAAAGGCGGTGAGTCGGGCAGCAGCTCCTTGATGCGGCGCATAAGCATGTCCACACCAAACTTGTTCTTTGCCGAGATAGGAATAATCTCTGCATTGGGCAGCAGCGTATGCCACTTCTCCACAGTGTCGCCAAGAGTCTTCTGGTCGCTTTGGTCTATCTTGTTGATGAGCAGAAGCACGGGTATTGTCATCTTCTTCACCTTGTCGAGGAAGTCCATGTTCTTCTCCGGGTTCTCCACTACGTCGGTCACGTAGAGCAATACGTCGGCATCCTGCAAAGCCGACTCCGAGAAGGCGAGCATCGACTCCTGCAGCTTATAGTTAGGCTTAAGCACGCCCGGAGTGTCGGAGAAAACAATCTGTGCCTCGTCCTCATTCACAATACCCATGATGCGGTGGCGCGTGGTCTGCGCCTTGAATGTGGCAATGCTAATACGCTCGCCGACAAGCTGGTTCATCAGCGTCGACTTGCCCACATTAGGATTGCCCACTATGTTTACAAATCCTGCTTTGTGCATATTTTCTGAAAGAATTACGCCGTGAGGAGGTATCTAAAAAAGGATTTCACAACCTCCCACGACTTGTTGTTATAGTACTATTATGCAAAGATACTGCTTTTTTCAGAAAAATGTTTTAATCTGAGCCGTATTTACACGTATTTTAACGCTTTATGCAAGCTCACTTAGCATTGCTTCATGTCCTTGTCAACCATAGCTGCCACACACGAGTCCGACCACACATTCTCGGCTGTCTCTATCATGTCCAGCACGGTGAACACGGGCAGTATGATACCCATAATAGCCACTGGAGCTCCTATTCCCGACATAAGCGAGAGCGTGAGGAAGTAGCAACCCATAGGCACTCCTGCGTTGCCGATAGCGGCAAGCACCGATATGAAGAGCCACATTATCATTGTGCTCCATGTCAGTTCCACGCCTCCGTTCTGCATCACGAATAACGATGTCACGAAGATGAAGGCCGCGCATCCGTTCATATTGATGGTGGTGCAGATAGGCAGCACAAAGCGCGACACACGACTGCTAACCCCAAGATGTTCCTCAGATGTCTGTATGGTCACGGGCAGAGTTGCTGCCGAACTCTTGGTGAAGAGTGCCATAAGCACTGCTGGCATCATGCCGCGCATCACCTTTACGGGGTTTATGCCGCGCGACATAAGGAACAAGGGCAGCACCACAAAGAATTGCAACACGTTTCCTCCCAATATCACAGCCACATACTTGCCTATTGACTGCATCACCATTCCTGCCGATACCTCAGCCGACAACTGTGCCGCAAAGGCAAGAATGCCGAGCGGAAGGGCATGTATCAGCCAGTGGATGAGCGTGGATACAAGGTTTTGCAGTCCCGTGAGTCCGTTCATCAGTGTTCGCTTGCCGTCGTTCTCGGGCATACGTGCCAAGGCAATGCCTACTGCCACGGCTATAAGCAGAATGGAGAGAATATTACCCTCCATAAACGGTTGCACAATATTGGCAGGCACGATGCCCATAAGATATTCACTGTATGATGCAGCTCCTTCTATCTCGCTTGGCACATTGGCTGTCAGGCTGCTGCCTTTAATCATCTCCATAGGCAGGTTGTCGGGCTGTATAATCTTGTAGAGCAGCATACCCACTGCTGCAGCCGCAATGGTTGTGAGCAAGGTATAGTTTATGGTGCGTCGGAATATTCGTCCCGTGTCCTTTTGTGTGCCGAAGGTGGCAAGCGTCATTGTCACAGCAAGTGCAATGGTAGGCACAGCAATGAATTGGAACAGTCGGGTGTAGACTGTAGCAATAAAGTTGGCTGATGTGTTTATCCAGTCAATGCCGAGCACTCCAAGTACGGCTCCAATTACTAATGCTCCGAGCCACAGCCAGAAGTTCTGCCCCTCAGCACAAGAGTGGCCCTTTATCTCCGTCTTCTTAATGTTTTCTGTATTGTTATCCATGTTTTCTGTATTATTGATAATTTGTCATTTATAAAATAAAAAATCAGCTTATTGGGCTTTCGTTTGCAAAATTACGAAACAAATGTCAATTATGCAATAACAACAATGATTAACTACTTGAAAGTACGTATTTTTTATAAGTGATTGAGAATGAGATAAGTTTTTATCTCATAAAAAGAAGAGGTTACGAATT
>CAKQFF010000058.1 GCA_934230685.1 uncultured Prevotella sp.
GAGGCATGGTCGCCCATGACCTTGTGAATGGGTGTCAGGCGACAGCCTGACGGGATGAGCGAAGCGAACCTCCGGCGGCCCCACCACCGACCGGGCGTGTAAAAAATACTGAACCGCCGCCGGCCCAGCCATGCAACATTTTGATGAAAAACTGCATCTATAGTGATGTTTGGAAAATGCAATATGAAGAGAATATTCAATATATTGACGGCGGCGGTGCTGGTCATGTCTTGTTCGGTGGAAAATTCGGACATGGTTTATGATATCGCGCCTATAGTTTCTTATATCTATCTCGAGGATTCCGACGGACAGAACATGCTTGACCCGAACACCCGCGAGGAATCCTTCGACATCAGTCAGATCTCCGCGGAATTCAGGGGAAAGACCTATGCCGTGGATATGAGCCGTTTCAATGAAACTGGGGCGTGGATTTCC
Organism: uncultured Prevotella sp.; assembly: GCA_934230685.1. Lineage (GTDB taxonomy): Bacteria > Bacteroidota > Bacteroidia > Bacteroidales > Bacteroidaceae > Prevotella. The sequence continues at coordinate 436 of CAKQFF010000058.1, forward strand.
ACGAAAGCATACATGCCGCAATTCTCGGGGCTGATGCTTCAGGTGGACCGTTACGGGAAGTGGATGATTTCATTCGGTGAACTTGATGGGACGGAAAACATTGATAATGAAGATCTTGTCATAAACTGGGGAGATGGAAGCTCCAACACGATAACTATCTTCAACAACTTCAGATGGAAGTGGGACGGATCACCCGTGATTACCCGAAGATTCTATGTGGATGGGAAAAAGCTGGATTCCGACATCGCGGTCTTCAAGTTCGTCAAGAACAAGAAATAGGAGTGCGTAAAACCACATAGGTTGTTCAATAAGGAACACATGCTTTGACACTATACGGAAATTTAGTAATTTTGTATCGTCTCTATCAGGATCTGGTAGGACGATATAATTTTGTAAGTAATAATTAAACAATAAGTTGGTAAAGATTTGTGAAGGATTTTCGAGGATAGATTTCTTTTTGAAGAAGGAGTGTACTGGACGTACACGACTGATGAAAAAAGGAATATAGACCGAAAAGACGAGCAAAGATTGTCAAGTTATTTTTTAAGGATTACTAAACGCGTTAATATCATAAAATTATGCATATTGCTATAGCAGGAAACATCGGCAGCGGCAAGACCACATTGACCAAGATGCTGGCTGCGAGGTATGGTTGGACACCTAAATTCGAATCCGTGGATTTTAATCCATATCTGTCTGATTTCTATGAAGATATGAGCAGATGGTCATTCAACCTCCAGATTTATTTCCTGAACAAGCGTTTCAAGGACGTCGTGGATATCACCAAGAACAAGGAAGTGATCATCCAGGACAGGACAATCTATGAGGACGCCAGGATTTTCGCGCCGAACCTTCATGACATGGGACTGATGAGTTCCCGCGATTTCGAGACATATTCAGACCTTTTCGACCTGATGATGTCACTGGTGAAGATGCCTGACCTGCTCATCTATCTCAAATCATCCATTCCTAATCTCGTATCGCAGATCCAGAAGCGAGGCCGCGAATATGAGAAAACCATCAGAATTGATTATCTTACAGGACTTAACGAGCGTTATGAGAAATGGATCAGCGGTTATACCGGCCATCTTCTCGTCATTGACGCCGACAGATATAAATTCGGAAACAAGGAAGAAGACTTCGAAGCCATCACGAACATGATTGACTCGGAACTCTTCGGACTGTTCCCTGCAGAAGAATCGAAATAATTCAAATATGACAGCAAGACCGACAATCATCGATTTCGTGGAGAAATACACCCATGAATTCGCATCACATGTTTTCCTTCGTGAAAAGCCAGCTGACCGCTGGACGGAAACTACTTTTGAACAAACCAGGCTTGAAGCCTATAGAGTTGCTGCGGGCCTTATGGCTCTCGGAATCAATAAAGGCGACAAGGTGTCACTCCTCTCCGAAGGCCGCAACATGTGGGTTATCGGTGAACTCGGAATCCTCTATTCCGGTGGCGTGAACGTTCCGCTTTCCATCAAGCTTGAAGAAGGCAGCGACCTGGTATTCCGTATCAATCACTCTGACTCACGTTTCGTGATGGTGTCCGGAACACAACTTCCTAAGGTAAGACGTATCCTGAAAGATATTCCTGCCGTGGAGAAAATCATTGTCCTGGACGAACTTCCTGAGTATCAGGAGAAAGAGATTCCGATGTCGGAGATCCTGAAAAACGGCGACAAGTTCATGGCAGAACATCCGGGCGCTCTCGAAGAGAGATACAAGTCTGTTCAGCCTGACGATTACGCGAACATCAGCTACACCTCGGGAACTACCGCTGACCCTAAGGGTATCCTCCTTACTCACAGGAACTACACTGCCAATGTTGAACAGGCTCATTCCGTAGTCGGCATTCCTCTGGACGCGGTGATGCTCATTATCCTGCCTCTGGACCATTGCTTCGCACATGTGGCAGGTTTCTACACGATGATGTCTTATGGCGGAAGTATCGCCACGGTTCCTGTAGGAAAGACACCGATGGCATCGCTGAAGAACATTCCTATGGCTATCAAGGAAGTACGTCCTCATGTGATGCTTTCCGTACCTGCACTTGCACGTAACTTCAAGAAAAATATCGAGTCCGGCATCAAGGCCAAGGGCCCTAAAGTGGAGAAACTCTATAACTTCGCATTGAACCTGGCGATTTCCTACAACAAGGAATACTACAACAGGGGCGGATTCTTCCAGCTTTGGAAAAAACCTCTCATGGCGCTGTTCGACAAGATTATCTTCAAGAACGTACGTCAGGGACTTGGCGGCAGGATGCAGTTCTTCGTAGGAGGCGGGGCGCTTCTCGACATTGAACTACAGAGATATTATTGCGCCATCGGCATTCCGATGTTCCAGGGCTACGGCCTTTCCGAGGCGACACCGATCATTTCAGCCAACTCGTTCGACGCCTGCATCTTCGGTTCGTCCGGTCGTGTGGTGACACCGATGGAAATCAAGATTTGCGACAGCGACGGCAAGTCACTCGGCTATGGCGAGAAAGGTGAAATCGTCATCAAGGGCGAGAATGTGATGGCAGGTTATTGGAAGAACCCTACGGCTACTGCTGAAACAGTCGTTGACGGATGGCTTCATACCGGAGACATGGGTTATATGAGAGACAAGACCTTCCTCTATGTGGTAGGCCGTTTCAAGTCATTGCTCATTTCTGCTGACGGCGAGAAATACAGTCCGGAAGGATTCGAGGACTCGCTTACAGACAGCTCGAAGTTCATCGACCAGGTGGTGCTCCATAACAATCAGGACCCGTACACGACGGTCATCATCGTTCCTAACAAGGAAGCGCTGAAAGAGTACGTGAAGGCCGGCAATCCTGGTATCGACATCAATTCCCGTGAAGCTAAAGAGCTGATGCTGAAGAAGATTCAGGAAGAGGTGAATTCATATAGAAAGGGCGGTTCACGTGCCGGCATGTTCCCGGAAAGATGGCTTCCTGCTGCTATCATCGTAGCTGACGAGCCGTTTACCGAGCAGAACCACATGGTGAACAGTACGATGAAGATTGTCCGCGGTAAAGTGGAGAAGCACTATGCCGACCGCATTGAATATGCGCTTACGGCAGAAGGCAAGAACCTCTTGAACGAGAAAAACATTGCATCGCTGTAAGCGGTACAATGTTTTCCTTGTGCTTCGGACGGGACTTGAACCCGTACAGGCATTGCTGCCCAAGGGATTTTAAGTCCCTCGTGTCTACCAATTCCACCACCAAAGCGAATTGGGAATGCAAAGTTAGAAAAATTTGTTTAAATATAAAATCAATATGGGACTACTAGATGGAAAAGTCGCTCTTGTAACAGGAGCTGCAAGAGGAATCGGCAAGGCGATTGCCCTTAAATTCGCTTCAGAAGGTGCAGACGTGGCTTTCACTGATCTCGTTATCAATGAGGCTGCAGAAGAGACCGTAAAGGAAATCGAAGCTTTCGGCCACAAGGTGAAGGCTTATGCTTCCAATGCTGCTGATTTCGCTCAGACTCAGGAGGTTGTGGACCAGATTATGGCAGACTTCGGTCATATCGATATTCTCGTGAACAATGCAGGTATCACCAAGGACGGTCTTATGCTCAGGATGAGCGAGGCGCAGTGGGATGCCGTCATCAATGTCAACCTCAAATCTGCATTCAATTTCATTCACGCATTGACCCCTATTATGGCACGTCAGAGAGGCGGAAGCATCATCAACATGTCTTCTGTAGTAGGCGTTTCTGGTAATGCCGGCCAGTGCAACTATTCCGCTTCCAAGGCCGGCCTCATCGGTCTTGCCAAGTCTATTGCCAAGGAGATGGGCCCTCGTGGCATCCGTGCCAACTGCATTGCCCCTGGCTTCATCATTTCCGATATGACCAAGGCGCTTTCAGAAGAAGTGCGTGAGCAGTGGATGAAGACGATTCCGCTCCGTCGCGGCGGTACACCGGAAGATGTTGCCAATGTCGCCCTCTTCCTCGCCAGTGACCTCTCCTCTTATGTCAGCGGACAGGTTATCCACGTTTGCGGTGCAATGAATTGCTAAAACTTGCGTTCTCGTGTGCAAAACAAGCCTTTTTGCGCACGACAATGCCAAATTTGTACATCCCGTGTGCAAAATGAACGTATTTGCGCACGGGATTTTACGGAATTACATGTCTTCTATAGATAATCCTCTATAAATAACCTCGTACCCCTTAAATGTGCCGACGGCCTTAAAGAACAGTTCTGATTTGGCCTTCAGTATATTTTCATCAAAGTTTTTCGCTTGTCGCTTAACCTCGATAAATACAATCTTGTTATCCAATTCGTCCTCTGCAATAATATCAATCTCGTTTTCCCCTTTTCGGTCATGCCAATATCCAAGGCGAGTGTATGCTCCAGATTCTTTCAGTGCTTCATTAAAGTAACTTTCGAGAGACTTGCCGCTGACTGTTGTGAAATCGCGCTCTGCTATCGCTTTCAATTTGTCATTGCCGCCAGCCTCGATGATGTGCGTATATTTGTATATGAAACGGAACCAGAATTTCAGGAACTGGTCGTTGATGGCATAATGCACATTCTTGTTGCTTGACTTCTCATAAACAGGTTGCATCTTGCTTATCAAACCATATTCTTCACTTAGATTTCTCAAGTATCCTGATAACTCTTTTATATTGAGAGCGTTTTCTATCTCTGAACGTGTGTTTTTGCCTTGAGCTATAAGTGTCAGTATCGAGAAATAGATACCATAATCTTTTCCAAACTCCTCCACAAGTATATTCTTGCCTTCTGGCAGAAAATAGGAATCTCGTTCAAAGAATAAATCCATCATTTTCTTTTTAGTAAACTTTTTTCTGTCGATAAACAACTCAACATATTTAGCTACACCGCCGGTCAGAGTATAAAGAGCCAATAAATCTGATTTCTTATAATCAGGACAATATACGGACATGATTTCTTTTAGGACAGATGGCTTAAAAGGTCTGACATGCATTGTTTCAGTTTGTCTGCCAAAAAGAGGTTGTTTCTTATCCTTGAATATCTTATTCATCAAGGTGTTCACAGAGCCTGCCACAATCAGGTTGATATGAGCTTTATTTTTATAGCTATCCCATATGTTTTGCATATCGGAATAGATAGATGGATTTACTCTATAGAAATCCTGAAACTCATCGATAAACAGATTGATATGCCGAGTCTGAGATAATTCCATGATGAATTTGAATACAGCAGCAAAAGACATCCCCTTGCTGTCAAGCATTGGCATGTTGAGTTTTGTGCGAATCTCATCAACGAATATGTTGCATAGGTCAGCTTCAGCTTTACGAGCAACAAAAAAGTATAGCATAGCCTTGTTCTCATAACACTTCTTGACCATCTCCGTCTTACCAATACGACGTCTTCCTGTAATAATGGTAAATTGAGCTACTTCATGAGATAGTCCCTCAATTTCTCGAAGCTTTTCAAACTCTTGTTCTCTACCAAAAAATCTCATATCTAAAAGTTTTACCGTAATACTCGTTACCGTAACGGCGGTTACGATAATGCAAAAGTACAAATAAAATTATCATTTGTGCAATAAATCCATAGTTTTTTACTTCGCACACGGGATGTACAGTTCGTTCAGCACAAACATGTTCTAATGTATATAAGTCAAAATCAGATATTTTGCTTATATTTGTCCCGTCAACGATAATTGATTTCGTTTGACGACATATTTGAAAGTGTTTTTCACTTATCCCGGTATGAAAATCTGACAGTTTTCTTTTAGCGAAGGGATAACGAATAGCACTCACTACTTGCGTAGATATGAAAGGGACGGATGCGATACGCCCCATCTCGATATCTATTCGGGTGTGGGGCATCGTATTCGTTTGTTTTTGCTAAGGTTTTGTCAGAACCTTCATACCGAATAAACGAAAATGGCTCCACACTTTCTTTTGTCCTAACCGGTCGTCTCTGGAGTCTGATGACATACATTTAAATTCATTTTATGAAAAAATGGGCCTATGCTATTGCACTTCTGAGTGCGGTAACTCTAAGCTCGTGTTCGCAGTATGACGACACTCTGTTGCAGAATCGTGTCGGAACACTGGAGGCTGACGTGAAAAATCTTAAGGAACTCTGCAGCCAAATGAACACGAACATCTCAGCTATGCAGTCGATAGTGAATGCTATTCAGAACAATGATTATGTCACCGGTGTAGCTCCGGTAATGAAGAATGGCGTTGAAATTGGCTACACTATCTTGTTCAGCAAGAGTAATTCCATTACAATTTATCATGGTACAGACGGTCGTGACGGCACTGACGGGAAAGACGGGAAGGATGGACGCGACGGAATAGATGGAACTAATGGTTACACGCCTGTTATCGGAGTCCAGAAAGATAGCGATGGCGTTTATTATTGGACATTGGACGGCAAGTGGCTGACAGACATATCCGGGAATAAAATCAAGGCTGTGGGAACAGATGGGAAAGACGGTAAGGACGGATTGAACGGCGGAGCTGACGGGAAAGATGGAGAGAACGGTACCGACGGCAAGGATGGAAAAGACGGAGTGGACGGGAAAGACGGTGTTACTCCGAAACTCAAGATCGAGGATGACTGGTGGTATATATCATATGATGAAGGGCAGTCATGGACTAAACTGTCGAAGGCTAAAGGTGAGGACGGAAAAGATGGACAAAATGGTACCGACGGTAAGGATGGAAAAGACGGAGTGGACGGAAAAGATGGTATCAATGGAGGAGATTCGTTCTTCAAGAGTGTTGATACTACCAACAAGGACTATATTGTATTCACCTTGTCTGACGGAAGCCAGTTGAAGTTGCCGACTTGGTACGCATTCGAAGCGCTTCGCACTCAATGCAATCAGATGAATACCAACATTGAGGCATTGCAGAAGATAGTTTCATCTTTGCAGAACAATGACTACATCACTTCCTGCACACCTCACATGGAAAATGGAGTGCAGACCGGATATGTGATTTCTTTCGCGAAATCCCCATCTATCATCGTTTACAACGGAAAGAATGGAGCCCCCGGCAAAGATGGAGAGCCGGGAAAGGACGGAGCAGACGGAAATGATGGCGTGGATGGAAAAGACGGCTATTCGCCTGTAGTAGGCGTGAAAAAAGACACCGACAATATATATTACTGGACTTTGGACGGCAAGTGGCTGACAGATGCTGACGGCAAGAAGGTCAAGGCCCAAGGAACGGACGGAAAAAACGGTGCTGACGGAAACGACGGACTTCCTGGAGCCGATGGTAAGGATGGTAATGACGGAGCTGACGGAGCAAATGGCACAAACGGCAAGGACGGTGTGACTCCGCAGTTGAAGATAGAAGACGGATCCTGGTTTGTCTCAACTGATGGAGGGCAGAACTGGACCGAACTCGGTAAGGCTACAGGAGCCGATGGTAAGGATGGTGATTCGTTCTTCTCTTCCGTAAGCGATTCTGAGACAAAGGTTACATTCGTTCTCAAGGACGGTTCAAGCTTCGAAGTTCCGAAAGAAAGCGGACTGAACATAATTTTCCAAAATACAGAAGCTATCCGTTTCTCGCTCGGCAGCGCATATAAGATTGCATATACCCTTGTCGGTTCAGATGCTCAGACATCCATAGAGATTCTCTGTCAAGATGGTCTCAGGGCTACATTGGAGAAGACGGATGAAACAAGTGGTTTCGTGACAGTGACCACCCCATATTCCATTGTTGAGCGCAGCACGGTAATAGTTCTCGTTTCTGATGGTCGCGGCAAGACCATAATGAAGGCGTTGAATTTTGTCTATGACGGATCTTCAGACGGAGAAAAAGGAACATTGATCATTACGACGGCGAAGCCGTTGAGCATAGCTGCCGCCGGTGGAATCGTGGAAGTTCCTGTTCAGACCAATCTGAGTTATAGGGTTCAGATCGATGCCGCTGCCCAATCTTGGCTGACACACAAGGAGACTGTTGCCGTGAAGAGCCTTCGAAATGAATGTCTGAAATTTGAGGCCGCAGCCAATACCGGAGCACAGCGTCGTGCTTTTGTTTCGCTGATCAATCTCGCGGACGAGAGCATGGCACAGACATTCTGCATAACTCAGGATGCAGATGCGTCGGCTTTGGCTGAAACCATTTCTTTTGTAGATCCGGCTTTTGAGAAAATAGCTGTAACTCTCTGTGACCTGGATGGTGACGGAAAAGTTTCCCGTGCCGAGGCTCTGAATCTTGAGACTCTTGATGTTACGAGAATGGGAATAACAGATTTGACTGGCATCGAATGGTTCACGAACCTTCGTATTTTGAATTGTTCCGAGAACAGCTCGCTGAAGACATTAGATATTTCCAGCAATACCGCATTGGAAGAGCTGAAATGCCGCAATTGTAAGATAACAAACTTGGATGTCTCCAAGAATGTTGCTTTGAGAATTCTGAATTGTTACGGATGTAACATGAAGAAATTGGATGTATCCAACAATCCGTTATTGACGTCACTCAACTGCGGCTATAATTCCATAACTGCCTTGGATTTGTCGCATAACCCGGAAATTACCGAATTCTTTTGCGAAGGATATTCTGGAACGTGGAGTGAAACTTCTACCGACCGTATTCGTGTCTTAAATCTTAAGGGCTGTACAAAATTGCGGAAATTAAGTTGTTACTATCAATTGTTGGCTTCATTGAATCTGTCAGACTGTGTATCTCTGACAGAACTGGATTTAAGTGAAAATGTATTGCTTGGATTGGACCTTTCACGCAATATCAAACTCAGCAAATTGGACTGTAGTTATAATAAGATTCCTTCATTGAACTTAAGTCACAATGCTTCTTTAACGACATGCGAAGTATCCTATAATCCATTGAGTACTATAAATGTGGGAGGTGTTCTGTCTTCATTGAAATTTGAGACAGGAGAATGGACCTATAAGGAATCTGCGACCCTTGACATTATTGCTACAAAGCTGGAAAGTGCAAGCATCAGCTCCTCTCAACTAACAAGAATCAATTTTTCAAACAGTACTACATTGAAGAGTATAAGTCTTTACGTTTCTTCTCTTTCAGAACTTGATTTGTCGCCATTACCGAATTTGAGAAGTATCTATATCTCAGGGGAAAAATTGCAAACTTTGGACTTGAGAAACAATCGTCAATTGAATAGCTTGAGCTGCTCTAGTGTTCAACTCCGTGAAGTAAATCTCCCAAATAGCGAGTCCCTAACCACTGCTAGTTTCAGCGGTTGTAGACAGATTCCTTCTATTGATTTTTCAGTTGCGCCTAATCTTCAGAAACTGGATATTGTTAGCTGTGATGCTTGGAATACTTTGGATTTATCAAATAATTTATCCTTAAAGTCGTTGGTATTTAATGGAAGCTCTTATATCAATCCTTCATTGAATAACATTGATTTAGGTGCGAACCCATACATAAAAGATCTAAGATTGAATAACATACATGGTTCATGTGAAATACGAGGCTCAAGGGTTGAGAAATTGGTGATCGGTAATTCCATTACTAATAAAATCACAAATCTCAATATTAAAGATTTACCATCATTGACATCGCTAAGTGTTAGTGAATGTAACATGAAAACTCTAGATTTGAGCGGAAATCCTCATTTGAAAGATTTGTCACTCTATGGAACCGTAGAAACATTGGACTTGACGAGCAATCCTGAACTGGAGTCGATTAAATGTAGTTCACTCAACCTCAAGTCTATCAATGTGACGAAATGTCCGCTTCTCAATACTATGAATTGCAGTTATAACTTCCTGGAGACTCTTGACATTAGCGGCAATCCGCTCTTGACGACTCTGAATTGCTCGAATATGTCAACACTTAAGACGCTCTACCTCGACAAGTCTCAGCGAATCCGTTACATTACCTACGACCGCAGCACTTCATACATTCCGGAACAAACAGTCCTGGAGTATAAATAGTGTATCTGAGTAATCTATATCTTATGCCCGAATTTCTTCATGAATTTCGGGCATTTTTTAGAAATACTTCTTCTCCCTGTGGTCCAGGGCGATGAAGATGGAAAGCATGATGGTGAATGCCCAGAGGGATGAGCCGCCGTAACTCATGAA
>CAKQFF010000059.1 GCA_934230685.1 uncultured Prevotella sp.
AGGCTATGACCTTGTTGCCATCACGTGACGAGGGTGGCGAATGGGCTAAGGGTCGTGCCACATGCGGCTCGGCAGCTGGCTATTACGCACGTGCTCTTATGCAGCGTCATAAGTACAGCGAGGCTCTTGCAGTCTTGAAGGACATCATCAACAAGAAGTATGGCAAGTATACTCTTATGGCAAACTACGGCGACAACTTCCGCGAGGGTTCTGCTTACGAGAACAATGCCGAGAGCCTCTTCGAGGTGCAGTATCTCGACTATGGCACTCAGGGTACAGACGATGAGTGGACTCCGGTAAACACCTCGCCTAACGCTACTCAGGGACATGCTGTAGAATCGAACCTCTGTCCTGGACGCTTCGGTGGTTGGGCCGACCTCTCAGCTTCGCCATGGCTCTATCAGCTCTTCAAGGGCGAGCGCACAACAGCAGGCAAGCTCGATCCGCGTCTTTATTGGACTCTCTGCACATACGAGAAGGATTGGGAAGGCTTTGAAAACGGCAACGTTGCCTACACTCAGCAGATTACTCCGAAGGACACACTCGTTACAAACAATATCAACGGTGGTATTCCTATCGCAAAGTGGACCAATATCCGCACAAATCTCTACAGCACTGTAGTCACTGGTCTTCACTGTGGTATCAACCTCCGCATGATGCGCTATTCAGACGTTTTGCTCCGTGCCGCCGAGTGCGAGAACGAGGTTAACGGTCCTACACAGCAGGCTATCGACTGGATTAACGAGGTTCGCCATCGTGCAAATCTTGCAAATCTTAAGCTCGCTGACTTCGACAGCAAGGACAAGCTCTTCGAGCAGATTGCCAATGTTGAGCGTCCTAAGGAGTTCGGTTGTGAGTTTGGTCGTGGTTTCGACCTCATCCGTTGGGGATTCTTCTACGACTCAGGTCGTCTGCAGCAGTTGAAGGAGCACAGCGTAGTGCGCCTCGGCATCAACTTCTTGCCTACAGATCCAGTTTCTTATTCTGAGTATGGTAGCGACGACAAGGTTATCAGCCCTGTTGACTACTTTGTTCCTGGTCATGAGTTCCTGCCAATCTCGCAGAATCTGATTAACAACAACCCGAACCTTGTAGGCAACTCAGCCAACAACTCAACCGACAACTCTACTTATTTCAAGGAGAACGGTTGGACAGTTCATCCGGTTGTCAATCTCAACAAGTAATAGGGTTGTCATTCTCAACAAGTAATATAGAGAGGTACGGCTCAAAACCGTACCTCCTATAAACACCTAAATCATAACAATCAATTATAGCAAATACAATTATGAGACATATAAGCAAATTGGCATCCGTATTCTGCGCCGCCGCTTTGGCAATGACCGCGCTTACTGGATGCGAGGGCAGCGATATATTCAGCGTTAATGGTCCAGACTGGATCTCAGAGCGCGCTGACTCAATAGCTAACGCCGGCAAGGGCGATGTACCAAAGATTTCGCCTACAACACTTGGCAACAGAGATTGCTCATCAGCATGGTGGGAAGCCCATCTCGACCAGGATATAAAGATAGAGAGCAATAAGGTTTACACCACAACTTTCACAAACTATACTTCAGGAGCGGGCAACTGGAACAACTACGTAGTTGTGCTCCGCAAGTCAGACAAGACTGAGTATTGCTGCCTCCGTTCCGATGACTATGGATGGGGCGACAGCTATGCTTCGTGCACTCACTCAAATACCGCTTCTGGCGACTGGGCAGGATGGCTTGCTCAGATGAACGGTGCCAAGGTGACAGTAACTGTTACCAACTATGGCGACAACACTTGCGACGTTGTGGCTGATGTGGTTGGTACGGAAGGTTTGGTTTCTCAGCAGAAATATACAGGCATTCCAGTTGAGTCAGCCGACCTTTATCTCGACTTCACCGTTGACGGATGCTGCTACGTGTTCGACAAGGAAGAGGTTGACGTGACCGACGCTGTTGACCAGCAGCCTGTTTCTATGGAACTTACCAATGTTCCTGCCGAGGTGAACCTCGGAACCGATCTTTCTGATTTCACATCACAGATTAAGGCTCAGGTAACATACGACGGTGGAACAGTTAAGGAAGTAGCTTCAAGCGACCTTTCATTCATGGTTGTTCCCGACTTTAATTCTCTTGGCGACAAGTACATCGTTGCTACTCTCAACAAGACTCTCCTCAACAAGCAGGCCGACAAGACTATCAACGCAAGTGCTGCCTTTAAGGTTGTCGACACTCCAGTGGCTGTTGAGATTGTAAGTAAGCCAAAGCACACCAACTACTACATCTACAACTCAAGTGCAATACTTGGTGTTGAGCGCACATTGGCTTTCGATACTGAGGGTCTTGAGGTGAAGGGTACTTACCAGGACGGACGTACAGAGATTCTCGATAACTCTAAGCTCACATTCTCTACTGTTCCTGCAACAGTTGGTGAGCATAAGGTTGTGATTACTGCCAACGGAGGCAAGACTGCTGAGGTTACAGTCAAGGTGAACGAGTCGAAGGTGACAGCTGTTACTCCTGATCCTACATCACTCGGTGCAGCCGACTGCTCAGCTGCATTCTGGTCGGTATGCACCGACGATATCAAGGTTCCGGCTGGAGCAACACGCGAGTTCAACTTCACCAACTACACATCTGGTGCAGGCAACTGGAACAACTACGTGGTTATCCTCCGCGATGCAGCCAAGACAGCACCCGAATATGGTGTGGTACGTGCCGACAACTACGGTTGGGGTAATGGCTACGAAGCATGCAAGGCCATTGGCACACAGCTTGATTCATACGCTGACTGGGCAGCATGGCTTGCAGCTATGAACGGAGCAAAGGTTAAGCTCTACGTCACCAACTGCAACAACGGAACTGCCGATGTTCAGGCTATTGTTACTGGCAACGACGGCACAGAGACCTATCAGTCCTACCTCGGCATCAACACTATCAATCCGAGCGACCTCTATGTGTCGTTCACAGTTGATGGAAGCCACCTCGTGTTTGGTTCGGCTGCTGCAAAAGTAAGAAGACATAAGTAGTAAATCTCATAAAGCCCACCTTCGGCCCCTCCCTATGGGGGAAGGGCTGGGGGTGGGGTTTCTCAATTTATCCCTAAATATGAAAAATCTATTACTCCCCATATTTGCTCTGTCGACTCTGTCAGCTTCGGCACAGACCCAACTGAGCGACGCTGACCTTACTGGCGCTTACAGCTCACGCCAATATAACAAGCGTGTCGTTTGTCACGACCCTTCCATCGTGATTGATGATGTCTCCAATCCTTCTTCGCCCACATATTATATATATGGCTCACATTTAGGCAAGGGCAAGACCACAGCCGAGCTGAATTATCAGGACTGGACTGTATTTAAGGCCGACGAGAGCAATGCTACCGCTACCAACAGTCTGTTCTGCAACACAAGCGGAAATCTTGTAAACTATTCCAACGCCTACAGCACCCACGCCATAACATCGGTGAAAGACTACACTGGCAAAACCGTCACCTTCGGCAATTTCGACGCTCACGGTTGGCAGAAGAAGGGAAATACCGTGAAGGGAATGCAATGGGCCCCCGATGTCATCTACAACAAGACGATGAAGAAGTGGTGCATGTACATGAGTCTGAATGGCGACAATTGGTGCTCAAGCATTGTCTGCTTCACAAGCGACAACATCGAGGGACCGTGGAAATATCAGGGTCCGGTGGTGTTCTCCGGTTTCTTTGGCAAATACGCCCACAACTCCTATGCTGCTGCCGAGGATTGGAAGAACACGGATTTCGCAATAGCTACTGGCGAAACTTCTTTGCCACAGCGTTATAATGTGGGTGACAAGTGGGGCTCGTTCTGGCCCAACTGCATAGACCCATGCGTGTTCTACGATGATGATGATAATCTCTGGATGAGCTACGGCTCATGGTCGGGTGGCATTTTCATGCTGAAGCTCGACAAGAGCAACGGTTTGCGCGACTATACTTATACCTTCCCGTATGAGGTGAACGGCAAGGCTGCCACTCCAGGTTCTGCAAGTGCCAACACCACAAGCGACCCTTACTTCGGCAAGAAGATAGCTGGCGGCTACTATGTGTCGGGCGAGGCAAGCTACATTGAGAAGATAGGCTCTCACTATTTCCTCTTCATGAGCTACGGCGGACTGACAAGCACTGGTGGCTATCAGATGCGTGTGTTCCGCTCGGACAATCCTCAAGGACCATACGTCGACTGCAACGGTACTTCAGCAATATTCAACCGTTATCTCATGAACTACAGCTCTACCACAGCCGACAACCGTGGCGTGCTGCTCTTTGGCGGTTACAAGTGGGACCCGATGTCGGGTGCTGAGATTGCCCAGGGTCACAACTCTGCCTTCACCGACAAGCAGGGCCGCTCGTTCGTGGTTTATCATTCTCGTTTCAGCAATGGTGGCGAGGGTCATGAGGTGCGTGTTCATCAGCTCTTCCTCAACGATGAGGGTTGGATTATGGCTGCTCCGTTCGAGTTTGACGGCGAGACCATCACCAACAACGATATTGCAACAAAGGCTTCTATAGCTGATGGCGAGATTGCCGGTGACTACCAGTTCCTTCGCCATGAATACGGACAGAACACGGCGGGCAAGGCTTTTGAGACTCCTGTAAACATCCGTCTCAATGCCGACGGCACAATCTCTGGTGCTGAGGAAGGCACTTGGCAGCGCACAGCAGGCACCGACTTCATCAACCTCACCATCGATGGAGTTGTATATCGTGGAGTGATTGTTCGTCAGACTATCGACTATACCAACATTCCTGCCATTGCCATCTCTGCCCTGTCTTCGTCGAGTGGTTCTACCACAATGGGTCAGAAGTCTTACACTAAGCAGCAGGAGGTATGGGCTGTTAAGGCCGATGCTAAGGCTGCCATCAAGTATACAGTCAATAAGATAGCCCTTCCCTTCGACGACGGTACTGTTCTTGAGGAGGCTCCAGTATTGCCTACCGAGGGTAAGCTTGGCACCAACATCTCTTGGACATCAAGCGATGAGTCGATTCTTACTGCCGATGGCAAGGTGAGAGGTCAGGGCGAAGTGACCATGACTATGACTGTGACAAAGGACAACTATGCATATTCCAAGGATTATACGGTTGTTGTTGAGGCTGAGGCAGAAGATGAGGCTCCCGTCTACTATCCTGAGTCGATGCAGAAGAACACTTCGGCTACATGGTGGACCAACTTCTCTACCAAGTACTTCACTCTGAAGAAGGGTAGCAAGGCTGAACTTAAGTTCTACAACTACAGCAACAAGCAGGAAAATTGGAACAACTGGTGTCTTGTGGCTGCCAACGCCGAGCGTGGTGCAGCCGGTTATGCTGAGCATTTCGTGCTTCGCAACGACAACTACGGATGGTTTACCACAGCAGGCGGCAATACTGCCGGCAACTCTTCAAACATCGACTTCACACTCAGCAACGACTACAACTGGGATACTTTCGCCGACGACATGGACGGTTCGTTGGTTGACATGAAGGTGGAGTTCACCTCAGGCAATGTGGTTAAGATGACTTCAACCATCACCACAACTACCAAGAAGGTCTACAACTACTCATTCAGCATGAAGCTCACCGAGAATCAGAACAGCGTTGTTCTCTTCTTCGTCAACGAGGGCTCTTACATCGATGGCTCAAGCATCTCGACTGGCATCGACGCTCCGTTCATCATCACCAAGAAGGCTGAGAGCGATGGCAAGTGGTATAATCTCAACGGTCAGCAGGTTGACAGTTCTTACAAGGGCATCGTTGTGATTAACGGACGCAAGTTCTTCAACAAGTAATTATATATATAATAAGGTAGGTACGGCTTCGAGCCGTACCTGCTACAGCTACTCTCAGAATAACAACTATCTCTTATGATTTTCAGTAAATACTTATTAGGAGCAGTGGCGCTTGCCGCTGTCCCCTTCGTAAATATTGCCCATGCTCAAGCGCAGACAACCCCTCTTGCCGTTGACACTCCGATGGTTCACGACCCTGTGATGGCTTTTGAGGATGGCAAGTATTATCTCTATTGCACGGGTCATGGCATTACTCAGATGACTTCTACCGACCGTCGGCATTGGACCATAAAGCCTGATGGTGTGTTGCCCAACAACAAGATTCCGGCATGGACCCGCGACAGTGTTCCTGGATTTGAAACCCATATTTGGGCTCCCGATGTGATAAAGTATCGTGGCAAGTGGTATCTCACTTACTCTTGCTCCACATTCGGCAAGAATACATCGGCTATTGGTCTGCTCAGCAACACCTCGCTTGCCAATGCCGACGGATGGAAGGACGAGGGTTGCGTGGTAGCCTCAAAGGGCGACCGCGACAACTGGAATGCCATCGACCCAAACATCATCATCGACAAGAAAGGCAATCCATGGATGGCATGGGGCTCGTTTTGGGACGGTATTCAGATGGTTCAGCTCGACCGCACTATGCACGTGAAGCGTGGAGCAAAGCCCGTGACTATAGCTCGCCGTCATGCTGTGGGTGACACTACTGTCGAGCCAAACCCCACATCTCAGTTTGCCGGAACCAACGCTATTGAGGCTCCGTTTATCATGCAGCACGGCGACTATTACTATCTGTTTGTGAGTTGGGACTACTGTTGCCGCGGCTCAAAGAGCAACTATCGTGTGGCTGTGGGCAGAAGCAAGAAGGTGGCAGGTCCTTATCTCGACCGCAACGGCAAGGACATGCGACAAGGTGGTGGCACGATTTTCCTCGAAGGCGACAAGCGCGAGTTTGAGGCCGCTGGTCATTGCTCAGCCTATTCCTTCGCTGATGGTGACTGGTTTGTTTGCCATGGCTATAGTATGCAGAAGAATGGTGCTCCCTTGCTCATCCAGAAGAAAATAACGTGGACAGCTGATGGCTGGCCAAAGCTTTAATTTTTTCACAAAACAGAAATAAGCTTTAACTGAAAAAACAGAAATAAGCTTTAACTTGTTCAAAAACAGAAAAGAGTTTTAACTTATAAAAATCATTTAAAAAACAAGATAATGAAACGTAGCAATATTCTCCTTTCCGCGTTGCTTGCCTCTTCACTCGCAGCCAACGCCCAAGTTAAAATAAATGTTGACGCTTCCAACCCCGGCGTCAAGGTGTCGCCTAATCTATACGGTATCTTCTTCGAGGACATCAACCATGCTGCTGACGGCGGACTCTATGCCGAACTCATCAGCAACCGCTCTTTCGAGGACAGCGACTCAGCCATTCCCACTTGGCGCACAGCTGCTGCCAAAGGTGCGACAATCTCCACTCAGCTCGTGAGCAAGGCTCTGCTCAATAATGCTCAGGGCAAGGCTCTGCAAGTGACTGTAGCTGCAACTCCCTCTGCCACAGCCTCTGTCATCAACGAAGGCTTCTGGGGCATCAACTCCGTGCAGGGCAGAACCTACAAACTCTCGTTCTGGGCTATGGGCAAATACAAGGGCGGCATGAAGGCGCGTCTTGTTAGTGCCGATGGCAAGAAAGTTTATGCTGAGACTACTGTCGATGGAGCAATAGGCAAGAAGTGGACTAAATATTCTGCCGAACTCACAGCCAATGCCAACGACCCTAAGGCGCAGTTTGAGCTTGTACTTGACGGCAAGGGTACTGTGACCTTGGATGTTGTGAGCCTTTTCCCGCCAACCTTCAAGAACCGTCCAAACGGTTTGCGTCCCGACCTCGCCCAGCTTCTCTATAACATCCATCCTAAGTTCGTGCGCTTCCCCGGAGGTTGCTACGTCGAGGGACAGGAGTCGCCCGAGAATGCCTTCCATTGGGAAAAGACCATTGGTCCTATCGAGGAACGCCCCGGTCATAAGAACGTGAACTGGCGCTACCGCACAAGCGACGGTATGGGCTTCGACGAATATCTTCAGCTTGCCGAGGACCTCAACGCCAAGCCTCTCTATGTGGTTAACGTGGGCTTGTGGCATGGTGGCATGACTCCAGTCGACAGCATCCAGCCTTGGATTGACGAGTGTATGAATGCCTTGGAATACGCCAATGGCCCCGTGACTTCCAAGTATGGTGCTTTGCGTGCCAAGAACGGTCATCCGGAGCCATACAACATTGAGTATCTTGAGATTGGCAACGAGAACAACCAGCCCGACCCTGCCTTGCAGAGCGACCACTACTACGAGCGTTTCAAGAAGTTTAAGGATGCCGTGCTTGCCAAATATCCCAATATGCACCTTATAGGTAACGTGGTGGCTTGGGGCGACGACAATCCTACATGGGACAGCAAGGAGAGCGTGGAACTTCTCGACGAGCATTACTACCGCAATCCGGCTTGGTTTGCCGAGAACTTCCGCAAGTACGACAGCTACAACCGCAAGGGTTCGGAGATTTACGTTGGCGAATATGCTGTCACCCAGGGCTTTGGCAATATGGGTTCGCTTGATGCTGCTCTTGGCGAAGCTGTATATATGATGGGCATCGAGAATAACAGCGACATTGTGACTATGGCCTCTTACGCTCCAATCTTTGCCAATCTCAACGACCGCATGTGGGCTCCCGACATGATTCAGTTCACTTCGGACAAGGTGTTTGGCACTCCCTCTTACTATGTGCAAAACGTCATGGCAAACAACATTGGCACACGTGTGCTCAACGTAAAGCAGGAGAGTCCCTACACTTATGGCGAGGCACAAGTGAAGCCTGCCGTATGCCGAGTGGGCATGGGCACATGGGCTACCCAGGCCTCGTTTGAGGACAAGGGCTATACCGACGCCAATGGTAATGCTCTGCCTATGACGCTTCAGGAACTTCCCACCGACGTGCATGGCGACTGGAAGGCTGAGGGTGGAGTGATAAAGCAGACTTCAAACGGTGAGAGTTGCATACGTCTGAATCCGGGCGAGATTACTGCTGATGGCTATATATATAAGGTGAGAGCACGCAAGGACTCGGGCAACGAGGGTTTCATGCTCATCTTTAATTATGTGGACGAGAAGAACTACTGCTGGCTCAACCTCGGTGGTTGGAACAATACCCAGCACGGCATTGAGCAGATTGTTGATGGTGCAAAGGGTCAGGCTGCCATAGTGTCGGGCAAAATAGAGACCGGCCGCTGGTATGATATCGAGCTTAAGGTTGTGGGCGACAGCGTCTACGCAAGTCTCGACGGCAAGCAGGTGTTCGCCACAAAGCTTCGTGCCAACACTTTGCCGGGCGTGTTCTCTACAGCCACGCTCGACGAGCAGACTGGTGAGGTGATTCTTAAGGTTGCCAACACAAGCAGCGAGAACACTACAGCCGACATACGTCTGCAGGGCAAGACCATATCTTCGGGCAAGCTGATTCGCCTCGCCGCCAAGAACGGCAAGGAGGAGAATACCATCGACAACCCGACGAACATCTATCCTACAGAGACGTTTGTGACGACTTCTTCAAACGGTGCTGTGGTGGAGATTCCGGCAAACTCGCTGAGCATCTTCAGACTGAAATAATCTGATTGTAGGCGTGTTGCGCTAAATGTATAAAAAAGAAAATCGAGAAGCAAGAGTCCCATACTTTAGCTTCTCGATTTTCTTTTTTTATTTTATTCCTTATATTCCACTTTCACTACGACTACGCGTATTTTCTGGTCTTCCTTGTCGGTCTTGATCTTAGCGATGTGCCAGTCGCCAGGGAAGAAGATGAAGAAACGGTCGGGAGTGGAGTCAACGAATTTTGTCTTGCTCACATCATAGTTGTAGTTGATGATGTCGGGGCGATAGGGAGCCTTGGGCTTGCTCGTCACGTGGTCGAGCAGTCCGAAACGCTCGCTGCCCTTCACCACATATTGGAAGTCAACATACTGTCGGTGGCTCTCGGTGCCGCGCTTTTCAAGCACGTCGTTCTCGCCATCCTCAACGTTAGCCTTCATGTTGGTGCCGGGGATTGGGTGCTGTCCGGCAGGCAGAGCCAAGAGGTCGGTTTTGGCGAGCCATTGGAAGAGCTGTTTCCATTGTGGGTTCTTCTTGTATTGTGTGTAGAACTCGGCAGCGTTGACCGATGCGTCGGGTGATGCGGCGTTGAATCCGTTGCGCCATTTGCCCGATTCAATCCATTTCACAGCCTTCTTTTCGAGTTTCTTGTCGTCGCATGGCTTGGTGTACACGCCTTGTGCCGATGAGTTGAGTGATGTGGCAAGGGCAAAAGCCATTGTAGCCACGATTGTCAGTAATCGTTTCATTGTTTTTCTTATAGTTTTTAGTTTAAAATATTTATAAATTGCCTAATACGAAAAAAGGCACACCAATAAATGATGTGCCTAATACTAAACTTTTGCGCTATGAAGTGGGTGGTGATGGATTCGAACCACCGAAGGCATCGCCAGCAGATTTACAGTCTGCCCCATTTGGCCACTCTGG
>CAKQFF010000060.1 GCA_934230685.1 uncultured Prevotella sp.
CATATCGCCGTTGGACATATCCTTAAATACGACGGGGCGATAGTTTTCTGGATGAATTCCCTTCTTCATTTTGATTTAATTGTTATATTGTTAATTGAAAAAATGTCGCTTATAATGTTCAGCGGCTGCAAAGGTACGAGTTTTTTGGCAGACCGCCAAAAGTTTTCGGCCTTTTTGCCTCTGAACAATTGTTAATTAGGCGTTTTAATATGCCATAAATACCTTACCACTCAGTTGAGCGACACTTACCATTAAGTGTATGGGCAATGCCTTATTACTTGGCGTAAGTGATAGTGATCTTGCTTATTCGCAACTGAACGCCACCGCCAGTAGACTCTGTATACTTGTTGTTGTAGGTAATGTTATTGCCGTTGATGGTGATAGTGGCAGTCTCGTTGCCTACACAAGCAGCGTTATTGTATTCATCACAGCTGAATACGATTTTGGCTATAGCTTTGTGTCCGTCGAAAGAAATGCTGTTGTTCTTGTAAATACGGAAGTGAGAGTAAGTCTTGCCAGTGTAATACTTCGGACCATTCTTTTCCCCATTATCATCGAATGTTATCTTTGTGCCGTCGGACAGTGTTATGGTTGTGACATCTTCTCCGTTCTCCTTGCAGAAATCGCCAGGCACAACGTCGATGGTTTCTGTTCCTGCTTCAACATCAGGGTTGCTAATAGTTACAGTAGTTCCGTCAATCTTCAGATTCTTATCCATCTCAGTTGAAGGCTTGTCCTCTCCGCCACCGGTAGAACCGCCATCAGTCTTGCCGTTGAGCGAAACAAGATAGTTTTTGGAGTCAAATTCGTAGGTGTTGTTGAAGTTTTTCAGCTTGCCGCAAATCACAACCTCGTCGCCCACTTTGAGATCTTCAAGTTTAGTAAACTTTGTGTTGCCAAGGTTGTTGCCACCGTATACAAAGAATTGGTTGGCGGTTGTGCCGTCGTCGGAGATATAGTAGCTGATGCTGCCATATTCGGAGCGGAACTCCTTGAGTTCAGAAATCTTGCCCTTTACATATTTTTCAACAGTAGCGTCGCCACCATCCTTGATGTATTTGTTGGCGGCAGCCACGTTGAACGGATCTTCCTTAGTGCCAGCACCCTTCGGGTCGCCTACTACAGGAGTGTCGGTTCCCGGTTTGGTGCCAAATTCCTTGCCACCAATATTAGCCCATACTACAGCTTTCAGTCCGGTCTTTCCGAAGTAAGCCTCTACATTGCCACAAAGTACAACCTCCTGCTTGATGTTGCCGGGATTGTCCTTAAGGTTGACACCAGTGCGCACAGCTCCAACTGGCAACTGCACTGGCATAACGTTGTTCACATTGGTCTCGTCGGCAGACGCAGCAATGATAACATTGCTTGCAGCCTCACAACCCTCGGCTGTGAACTTAGCCTCGTCAATCGACTTGTCGGGCACAAAGCCCACGATATATGCCTTCACGAAGACATTGCTGCCGCTTGCACCGTTGGTCTTTATGTCTGTCACGGTGTAGGGATTGGCCTCAGTGCCATCGCCAACAAGTTCGGTATTGCCACCGCTGCCGCCACCATTGCCACCGTTTCCTCCGTTAGGAATGTCGTAGGGAGCGGGAACGTCCTCGCAGCTTGTGAATGAGAATGTTGCCGCAAGTGCGACAAGCATTGTATAAAGTATCTTTTTCATAATTGTTATGTTTTTGTTCTGTTATATATATAAATATGTATAGGATTATTCAGCCTTCTCGATATCGGAGAACTGACGCACAGCGAGCTGCACGGTATTGCCATAGGATGATGTGGCTGACGACTTGTAGCACGACAAAATGCCGGTGACATTCACCTTGCCCTGGGGCACAACCTCAGCGGCAAAGTCGGCGTAGCAGCTTGTGCGTATACCTACCTGCTTCTTCTGTGCGGTGAAGCCCTTGAAGTAGCGTGTCACACCGTAGCCCGTATCCTTGCCTTCCGACTCAGGAGCAAAGGTGAGCGAGCCGTCTGCCTTGTCAAACTCCACGTTCTTAAGTTTCACCAAGCGTCCGGCAAGAGCATAGGCATTAGTCTCGTTGTTGAGCGATGCCACATTGGTTATCTCCACAGGCTTCACCTTAGAAGGATCGGCCTTGCCTATAATCTTGAATCGCGACTGCCATTCGTTGCGGTTCATGCGGCTCGGATAGTTCTGGTTCTTGTCGGCATTATGATATGCCACACCTATCTGCGGCTGTGTGCGGTAGGTGCCATAGTACAGTCCGCCCACGTTGATAAGAATCTCCTGACCCACAGGCAACTGTCCGAAGAGTCCGCCTTGTGCTACACAGATGATGATGCCCGACTCGCTGGCATCCTCTATGGCAATTTGGTTGTAGAGGTTGCCCTCAACATCGTTGCCCGTTACAATGCCCTTGATCTGCACGCCATCGGCAATGCGCACAGTGTCGTTGATAGGATTTTTCTGTTTGGCTCCGTATGTCGCCTTCAGGTCTTTAATGCTCATGACATTGGTCTCCTGAATTTGGTTGTTGCCGTAAGCCGGAGTCTCGCCGGTCGGGTCTTTCCAATCGTCGTCCATGCACGATGTTGCGCCGAGGGCGATAACGAGAGCCACGAGTGCAAATTTCAGATATTTGATACTTTTCATTGTCGTTGCTTTTTAGAATTTGTAAGTGATGTTAAGCATGCCGTTTGTGCCTAAGGCATAGAACTTATAAGGGTTCTTGGCAAAAGAGTAGGCACGCTTCTTCACGTTCGATTGGTCGGGGTTGTCAACACTCGCTCCGCTGTAGTCGCTTCGGCTCTGCTCGAAACCTCCGGTGACGATGTTGCGGTTGTTGAGAATGTTGGTCACCATGAGGTTTATCGACAGTGAGCCCTTCTTAAGATAAATGCTGCGTCCGATAGAACCGTCGAGCATGAATCCGCCCTTGCCCTTAGCCTGGTCGAGAGCACCTGGGATAATCTCGCCCGTAACATCGTTGATGATAGGCTCGCCATATTTCTTCAGAGCCTCGTTGCGTGCGTTGATAGCCGACTTGAAGCGGAAGCTCGGCGAGTAGCTAAGGTATATGCGGTCGTAGTAGTTGCCGTTGAGGTCGATAAACCATCCACCCTGATGATAGCTCAGACCAAGGCTTGCCGCTGTGAGAGGAGTGCCATTGTCGCGCATTCCCTTATTGTATACCTCGTCGTTGTAGATGCCTGTCTGGTCGCTGCCAAGCAGCTGCGAGTCAACCGACTTCATGTAGCAAAGCTTGGAGTTGTTGATAAGTTTGGCGTCGCTCATAGTTCCGATGAGCTTCACATCGAACGCACTCGTAACCTTGAACTTGAATCCTGCCTCCACGCCATAGTATTCCTTCTTCATGTCGGTGAGCGACACGTAGGTGAATGAGTTGACATCGTCGTTGTAGAAATTCTGCCAATCCGTAGCGTTGGTTATGCGCGAGTAGTAGCCATTGAGGTTGAAGCTGAGCCATGAGTTCTTAAACTGGTAGCCGAGGTCGGCGTTGAACACACGCTCGTTCTTGAGTCCCTGCACAAAGTCGTTGTTCACCTCTGGAGCCACAAACGACTTGCCAGCCTCTGGAGCGCGGTATTCGTAAGCTGCTCCAACGGATACAGTGCCCAAGCGTCCGAGCGAGAGATTGGAGCCAAACTTAAGTCCACCGTCAAGGAACTGTGCATGATGGCTCTTGCCATACGAGTTGTTGGCTGCGAGACCATTGCGCATCTTGCCGTCGCGCTGCATGGATGTGTAGCCAATCTTGGCTGCTATCGTGTAGTTAAACTTGCCTATGTTCTGTGTGTAAGAAGTCCAGAGTTTGGCCTTGTTTACAAGAATGTTGTAGTTGTAGCCGAATTTGTCGCCCTCTTTCACCACAGCGTTGGGGTGGTTGAGGTCGTAGTCGGCTTCGGGTGAGCTGGCAGTGTACTTGTCGGATATAACGTAAGTGTTGATGTTGTGGAATGTGTTTGCGCCAAGCAAGTCCTCCATAGTCTGGTAGTGCATACCCTTGTTGGTGGCGGCAATCACGCCAAGGTTCACGGCTTTGTCCTTGTCAATCTGGTGGTTGAGCGTAGATGCAAGCGACAGCATAAGGTTGTCGTTGTGCTTAGCCTGTATATAGTACATGGCGTCCTTGCCTGCAAGATTCACATTCTTGTTGGCTGCGTAGAGTCGGTCCCAGTTAATCTGGCGGTTTGCCTTCGACGACTTCCAGTAGTTGTACATGTATTGCCAGTCGGCGAAAGCCTGTTCGGTGCGGTATTGGTCGTCGTTCTCATACCACACATCGAAGTAGCTCGACGGCAAGTTTTTCCAGTAGTTAGGCTGCGGATTGTCCGAGTTGTTGTAGTTGAGCTTGGTGCTCTTGTACATTGAATACTTTCCAAGGAGCGAAGTAGTAAGCTTTGATTTCTCGTTGATGTCCCAGTCCCATGTGAGTATTGCGCTTGGCGCGAAGTCGTTCACCACGCGCGAATTGCGCTTCTTGCCGTTCTGATATCCCCAATAGGGGTTATAGTAGCGGTCGTTGGCGAGCCAATAAGCCTCGTCGGTAGCAGGTCCTTGTGTGGAACGCTCGGTAGGGTTGCCCCATGTGGCGAGCGACAGCGAGTGGTTGCCCCATATCTTCTGTATGCCAAGATAATAGGAAAGCGCGTTGTAGAAGGTTCCTTCCACATATCCCTTGCTTGCCCAGCGGTAGCCAAGGCTTCCGGTGAACGCCCAACCCTTTTCTGAGAGTCCGGTGCTATAGGTATACATGCCGCGCAGGGTGTAGTTGCGGTTGGCACCGCTCAGTGTGAGGCGTTGGCCTACAGGCATAGCTGCAGGTCGGAAATTGTAGTTGTTGGAGCCTGCCATACCGTTGAATGCGAACTTGTTGCTCTCAAACGGCAACGCAAATTCCATATTTCGCGTGATGTTGTTCAGTCCGCCCACCTGCGAGTAGCGGAACTGTCCGCTCTCCATGTCGTTCATGGAGAGACCGTTGATGTAGACCTCGTTGTACTTCTGGTCGAAAGAGCGATAGCGGAAACGCACTGGTGAGAACAGGTAGCCCACCTGGCTGGCATAGATGTTGGTGTTGGAGTTGACGATGGTAACGTTCTGCGACATGTCGTCATCCTCGCCAAGCTGAGCCTCAGTGAAAGTGATGGCGGCCTCGCTAACAGCATCGCTTGTGTAGCCGATAGAGTCGGTCTGGGCATAAGCGGCAGGAGCGCAGCACAGGGCCAGCACTGCTAAATTAAGCTTCTTTTGCATGTATTTGATGATTAATGTAATTGTTATTTTGTAGAAGATGCAGTTGTAATGGTGCTTTGAAAAGCATATTACAATGCAAAGTAAAGCATTAAATTCCAATAAAAAAAGTTTTTTCACACTTTTATTGTGTTAAGATAACGTTTCAGAGGGTAAAGACTTTTTTGCTCAAATAAAATTGAAAGTGGCGGTGTAAACAATTTATTTATGTTATCTTTGCAAACAATAAGCACTTTTAGTGTGTTAACTTAGAAATATTCAAGATAAAATAGAAAAACAAAAAGCACTAATAACAGTATGAAAAAGAATCTTCTTATCCTCGCCATGCTTCTCCTCACTGTAGTGATGGGAGCGCAGGCACAGAAAAAGTTTAATCTCTACGCGGTGGGTTTCTACAACCAGGAGAACCTCTTCGATACTTGCCACGATGAGGGCAAGCGCGACTACGACTTCTTGCCCAATGGTTCTTACAAATGGAATGGCCTTAAGTATAGCCACAAACTCCGCAATATGGCTCAGGCTCTTGCCGACCTTGGCACCGACAAGTTGCCAGGTGTGGGATGTGCCGCTATTGGACTTGCCGAGGTGGAGAACTCACGAGTGCTCGACGCACTTATCGAGCAGCAGCCTCTTAAGCAGCGTGGCTACAAGTATGTGCATATCGAAGGTCCCGACCGCCGTGGTATCGATTGCGCCTTGCTTTACAATCCCCGCTACTTCACCGTGCGTGATGTGAAGCTTATACCCTATGTGCCTGAGGAGAAGAAGGATTCCGCCTTCTTTACTCGTGGCTATCTCACAGTAAGCGGAACAATGGCAGGCGAGCATGTGACAATAATCGTGTGCCATTGGCCGAGCCGTTTCTCGTCATCGCCATATCGTGAGGCCGCAGCACGTCAGGTGCGTGTGGTAAAGGACTCGCTTATGCGTGCCGACAAGAACTGCAAGGTGATGGTGATGGGCGACATGAACGATGACCCCACCAACAAGTCGATGACCGAGGGCTTGTCGTGCAAGCCAAACATCAATGAGGTGGGCAAGAACGATATGTACAACCCTTGGTACAATGTCCTCGTAAAGGAAGGACGCGGCACTCTGTTCTATAATGGCTCATGGAACCTCTTCGACCAAATTGTGATGTCGCCCAACATGCTTAACATGAATGGCTCTAAGGACTACAGCACATTGAAGTTCTTCCAGAACCAGATACACATCCGTCCTTATCTGCTCCAGTCGGAAGGTAAATACAAGGGTGCGCCCAAGCGCACAACAGCAGGGGGAGTATGGCTTGACGGCTATTCCGACCACTTGCCGGTGGTAGTGTACTTGGTGAAGGAAGCTAAGTAGAGTGTTGAATGTTGAGTGTTGAGTTTTGAATTGTGCGCTTTGCGCATTTTGAATTAATGAATTTTGAGTTTTGAATTCAACATTCAATACTCAAAATAAAAAAATAACACTCAACACTCACAATTCAAAATTCAACAATTCAACATCGGCTTTGCCGATAATTCAAAACTCAAAATTCAACATTCAAAACTCAAATATGATAGAACGTCACCCTTTTGAACCTTTCTTGCCCGACGGTTGCCGTTTGCTGATGCTTGGCAGCTTTCCTCCGGGCGAGAAGAGATGGTCGATGAAGTTCTACTATCCTAATTTCACCAACGACATGTGGCGTATATTTGGATTGTGCTTCTTCGGCGACAAGTTGCATTTCGTTGATGTCGAGGCAAAGACATTCCGTCTTGACATCATCGTTCCTTTTCTTCGCGAGCATGGCATAGGCATGTACGACACAGCCACTGCCGTGATACGACTCAAGAACACGGCGTCGGACAAAGACCTTGAGGTGGTGGAACCTACCGACCTTAAAGCTATGGTAGACAATTTGCCATGTCTTAAGGATATTGTGACCACAGGACAGAAAGCCACTGATGTGCTGTGCGAGTGTTTCGGCATAAGTACTCAGCCAAAGGTAGGCGAGAATGTGGAATTCCTGTATAAGGAACGCCAGCTGAGGCTATGGCGCATGCCAAGCAGCTCAAGGGCATATCCGATGAAGGTGGAGAAGAAAGCGGAGTATTATCAGAAACTTTTTGATATAATAAAAAAACAAAGACAAATGAATCATGGCCAACAATAAGGTTACAATCATAGGCATAGCTGGAGGCACAGGCTCTGGCAAGACAACTGTAGTTAAGAAGATTGTGGAGGCATTGCCACCGCATCATGTGGCTGTAGTGCCACTCGACTCCTACTACAACGACACAACAGAAATGACAGAAGAGGAGCGTCGAGCTATTAACTTCGACCATCCTGACGCTTTCGACTGGAAACTTCTCATCAAGCAGATCAATGACTTGCGCGAAGGACATGCCATTGAGCAACCCACCTATTCGTATCTTATCTGCAACCGTCTGCCCGAAACCATACATGTAGAGCCTAAGCCGGTTATCATTGTCGAGGGCATCATGACGCTCATCAACAAGAAGCTGCGCGACATGATGGACATACGCATATTCGTGGATTGCGACTCCGACGAGCGACTCATCCGCAATATAGAGCGCGACACCGTGGAGCGTGGACGTGATGTGCAGACTGTGCTCGATCGCTACAGAAAGGTGTTGAAGCCAATGCACGATCAGTTCATAGAGCCTACCAAGCGATATGCCCATATCATCATTCCAGAAGGCGGCGACAATGTAAAGGGTATAAATATGGTGTGCAAGTATATTGAGAGTATAGTGGAATAATAAGTGTTATTGTAGCGGAATACAATAAAAAGAGGAAGATGTCGTTATATTAAAAAGTAGTAAAAATAAAGAATATACAACTTTATGAGAACAACATTAGCTAAGGACACTAAGACAATATGGTTATATGGAAGAAGAGTGGTTGGGTACTACAGTAAGAAACTATCGTTGTTGACGGCACTCCTGCTTATGCCATTCATTGCGTCGGCGCAGGAAGACGTAGAGTGGCCAGACATACCACTTCTCTCAATAGAAACAGTGGATGGAACTGAACCCACTGCCACTAAAGTATATCCTCCAGAAGGAGCTGTAGGCGAGAGCATCATTAGCGAGCATGTGCCAGGACGACTTGTTATGACGCTAAAAGGTGAATCCATTTATGATAGTGGCGATTATGTGAAAGGCGAGTCTGGAATAAGATTCAAGATAAGAGGCAACTCAACAGGAGCTAATAATCAACAGAAGCCTTATAAATTGAAACTGTCAAAGAAGGCCGACCTGCTGAACATAAGCAAGGACTTGAAAAACAAAAATTGGGCTTTGCTATCGCTGAATACATGGAACACGGCGATGAATAACAACGAGAGTGGCATATTGCCGCTCATAGGACTCAGCGTGTGTAGAGCCATGGATTTTCCGTGGACCCCTAAGACGAAGTTTGTGAATGTGATGATAAATGGCAATTATAAAGGATTGTATCATCTCATTGAGACAATAGAGCGTGCTGATTGCCGCATAGCAACCGACAAGACGGGTTTTGTGATAGAGAATGATGCCTACTGGTGGAAACCAGGCGAGGTGTATTTCAAGACCGACAAGCAGCATCAGTCTATGGGCTATACGTTTAAGTACCCTGATTCTGATGATATAACTGAAGAACAGTTGTCGTCGATAAGAAGCTATATGAACACCGTGGAAGAAGCGATATTCAAGAACGATGGAAGTGCAGCCGATTATATCGACTATGAGTCTTTTGCAAAATGGATTCTTGCTCACGATATTCTTGGCTCATCCGATTCTGCGGGAAGCAATATGTATCTCTATAAGGAAGACCTTGGCGATAATGAGCCAACAGATGTAAAGCTAAAAATGGCCACACTATGGGATTTTGACTCGTCCTTCCTATGTGCAGACAGCGACTGGAGCAATCTGCATACAAGATTGTCATTCTATTATCCTCAATTGTTCAAGGACGGTAAGTTTGTGAAGAAATATCTTGAACTCTACAAGGCATATAAGGATAGAGTGTATGGCTATGTGGAGGATTATTTCAATGGTTTGAAGGCCGATAGTGGCGAAGCCATAATGCAGAGCATGGAGCTTCACCGCAGTGTGTATGCAAATGAATGTCGCAACACGCTTGACGAACAGATTGACGATGCGCTTGCTCACCTTAAGGCGCGCCTTACATCATTGGAGACACTCACAGCCACACTTGAGACGGCTACGTGTATACGTGACTTGTCAACAGAGAATGTGCATTTGATAATGCGTACAGATTTGTTGGGCAATGATTGCACTTCAGTTCCTGCAGGACAACTGCAGAAGAACTGTATATACATAGAGAAGTATTCAGACGGCATTGTGAATAAAGTGAAGTATTAAAATAGTAAAATAAAAAAATGAGTAATACAGAAAATAGTAAGAAGACATTGAATTTCAATGTTCTGACATTTTTGGATATTCTGAAGAAGGATAAACGAAAACTGTACATTTATTGTGGCGTTGCAGCTGTATTAGGTGGTGTTATCGCTTTTACAACCCCTAAGACATACGAAAGCACAGTGATATTGGCTCCTGAGGAATCTGGTGCTGGCTTTTCTGGTAGTTTGTCTTCACTGGCATCAATGGTTGGTATGAATATGAAAATAGGACAAACTGGCGATGCATTATATCCAGA
>CAKQFF010000061.1 GCA_934230685.1 uncultured Prevotella sp.
GCTATATACCCAGGGCGTTGCCCTGGGCTATGGAGAACATTGGGCTTTCAGCCCGCATTGTAGGAGTTTTGACACACTCTCTCTACATTAAAAAAACTCCTGTTTACATCATTATAAATATTCAAATAATTTTTATGTACAAGAAATTCATGAGGCGTTTCCTATGCCTCTTAGCCACACTGTGCCTATGCCTCGACGCAGGTGCCGTGCTGAAAGAGAAAAACCTCGCTTCCACCCTCTCCGTGCTACGTGCCGAACTCGAGACCTCGTTTGGCGAGCAACGACAGAACATTGCCCGCTACGCTGCCTACAACGAGATACAGCACAAGCAGATGATATCGCTCATGCAACGAAGCGACCAAATAGCCCTGATGCTCTACTCGCAGAAGCAGGACTTCACCTTCGACATGACCTACGCATGCCACGAGGCCACGGAGATGTACCGCGAGTTCAATCAGCGACGCGTGCCCTACGACAAGATTATGGTGCGCATGGACGCGGAGATTGAACGCTACCAATATCTGATAGAGACTCTCGCCAACATCCCGCCATCCGTCAACAGAGCCAACGACAAGAACAAAGCCCAGGACAACAAGCCGAAATTCATCAAGACAAAGGACGGCAAGCCTATGCAGCTGCCCTTCATGCTCGACAAGGCAGGACAGGCCGACCGCAAGGCGTGCCTCGCCTATGCCACAGCCCTATGCCGCAACATCGTTAAGATACGCGCATCGGTGGTGAAGGACAACGAGCACTACAAGCGAATGTCGCAAAAGCTGAAGAAGGTGAACGACTATGCACTCAACCGCTACAACGACATTCAACACAACATCTTCGTAAACGGCGACCAGAACTATCTGGAGATTATCGGCTCCATGCCTATGTCCTACCATAACGCCAAGGCCGACGTAAGCGAGAAGTACAACACCGAGAAGGTGAAGACCGCCGACGGCACCGAGCGCCAGGTCTACTCACAATGGCGCGGTCCGATAGTCATCGGACTCTCCGTGTTTGTGCTCTTCTACATCATCGTGGCGGCATTGCTCAGCAACGTGCTCGTGCGCTGGCTCGTGCCAAAGCGTTTCCGCACAGAGAGCTTCATGAAGAAGAAGGTGTGCCTCATTCTCTTCGTGGCTATGTTCATCTTCGCCGTGTCGATAATGGTGGCACGCACGTTCATGTACCACAACTTCTTCCTCATGGCCTCCAAGCTGCTCATCGAGTACGCCTGGCTGCTGTGCGCCATCTTCTTCTCGCTACTTGTGCGTCTGCCGGGCGACCAGATAAAGAGCGGATTCCGCATCTACACCCCCGTGATGCTCATGTCGTTCATCGTCATCACGTTCCGCATAATGTTCATCCCCAATAACCTGGTAACGCTCATCTTCCCGCCCATACTGCTTGTGTTCACCCTCTGGCAATGGAGCGTGATACGCCGCCACAACCGCAACATCCCGCGCTACGACATCTTCTACACCTGGATTTCGCTGCTGCTCATGGCCTTCTCCACCGCCTCTGCCCTCTACGGCTACGTGCTGCTGGCTGTGCAGGTGCTCATCTGGTGGATGTTCCAGCTCAGCTGCATACAGACCATCACCTGCGTCTACGACTTCCTCGAAGTGTACGAGCGCCGCTGGCTGTCGCACAAGATTCACTCGGAAAAGGAAGCCACCAAGGCCAAGCGCGGCTCGCTGCTGAGCGTCATCAACGTGAGCCACGACAAGCACATCAACGTGACGTGGTTCTACGACATGATTTATATGGCTGTGGTTCCGGTGATCAGCGTGTTCTCGGTATTGATGTCGATATGGTGGGCAGCCGACGTGTTCGACCTCACCGACACGGTGTGGCGCATCTTCCAGTTCGACTTCCTCAACGTGCAGGGCGTGGTGCAGCTCTCCATACAGAAGCTTGTGATGGTGCTGGCGTTGTTCTTCGTATTCCGCTACCTTAACTATCTCATCAAGTCGCTCTATCACAAATACCACAAGTCGAAGATTGTGGTGAACGGCAAGCCCAACTTCACTCTCGCCAACAACGTCATCGCAATCTGCTGCTGGGGCCTATACGCCATCATCGCTGTGAAAATGCTCAAGATTCCGTCTACAGCCGTGTCGGTTATCTCGGCAGGCTTGGCAACTGGTGTCGGCTTCGCCATGAAGGACTTGCTTGAGAACTTCTTCTACGGTATCTCGCTTATGACCGGACGTGTGCGCGTGGGCGACTTCATCGAGTGCGACGGCATCAGAGGCAAGGTGGACAGCATCACCTATCAGAGCACTCAGGTGCTCACAGCCGACGGATGCGTGATTGCGTTCCTCAACAGTTCGCTCTTCAGCAAGAACTTCAAGAACATCACCAAGAACCATAGCTACGAGCTTGTGAAGGTGCCCGTGGGCATCGCCTACGGCTCTAACGTGGGCGAGGTGCGCCAGATGCTCATCGAGGCTGTGAAGTCGCAGGCAGCGAAGACAGCCGACGGTCGCGACATCATCGACACAAGCAAGCCTATCAGCGTGGTGTTCGACGAGTTTGGCGACAACTCGGTCAATCTCTTCGTCACCTACTGGGTGCTCGTAGAGGAGAAATTCGGCAAGACGGGCGACGTGAAGGAGGCGATATACAACACGCTCAACGAGCATCATATCGAGATACCGTTCCCGCAGCGCGACTTGCATATCATAAGCACTCCGGCTTCAATGAAAATATAAGCCAACAAGAGCGCAAGAATCGGCGCGGGACGCAAGAAACAGCGTTTCCGGCATCATTCCAATCGGAACGGTGCAGGAAACGCTGTTTTTATGAGCTTTCTATTTTGAATAACAAGGGGAACGCTGTTATCGTCCTCCTATCCACGCTTCAGGATTGAGACGATTCTGCATCTTGCGCAACTGGAACTGCAGGATATTGTCCTGAGCCACAGAACCGAGAGCCTGGCGTGTGGAAACTTTCTGTCCACGGCTCACACTTACAGAGCGCAGGTTGCAATATACAGAGATGTAGGCTCCATGACGCACCATCACAACGTATGTGCCGCTATAACCGAACACCGCACTCACCTCACCATCGTAGATGGAACGTGCCTGACAGCCTGGCTGTCCCATGATGTTGATGCCCTTGTTGTCGATAGTCACACCTCTGAGTCCGGCTACAGAGTTCTGTCCGTAGTGGCTCACGATGCGTGCGCTACCCGTGATAGGCATTGGCAGTCGGCCCTTGTTGGCCTCAAAGCCACCCGACATCATACGGTCGACCGACGACATTGTGCGACTGTCGTCCACACTCTTCTTGGCTTCGGCAATCTCCTTTTCCTGGCGTTGCTCGTCGGCCTTGGCCTTGCGCTCCACAGCCTCGCGCTGAGCCTCTGCCTCGCGTGCTTTCTGTTCGGCTATAGCCTTCTGCTCGGCGGCGCGTTGTGCGGCAACCTGAGCCTCGGCCTGTGCCTTTCTCTTTGCCTCAGCAGCCTTCTGTTCAGCAGCACGCTGTGCGGCAGCTTGAGCCTCTGCACGTGCGGCAGCCTCACGCTCTTGGGCAGCCTTTGCTTCAGCTTTGGCACGAGCCTCAGCCTCGCGGGCCTCGCGCAATCGACGTTCATTCTCCAAGCGAGCCTTCTCGGCAGCAGCCTTGCGTCGAGCCAACTCTTCCTCACGCCTCTTTTTAGCGGCAGCCTCGGCGGCAGCACGGCGCTTGGCCTCCTCAGCGGCACGCACACGAGCCTTTTCCACCTCAATGGCGATGAGACGTTCGATTTGGGCGTTTACGGCTTCGGCATCCTTGCGCTGTTGGGCAATGACCTTCTGTATGGTCTTCTGCTGCTTTTGCAGCGAGTTCACCACGGTCTGCTGTTCTTGCTGCTTGCCCTCAAGAGCTTGGCGTTCCTGCTGTCCCTTGTAGAGCATGTTGCTCTTCTGCCCCTTGACCTGCTGCAGCTGGGCGTGCTTCTCGTTCACCTGAGCCTGCTTTGCCTTCACCATCTCGCCCTGCGCCTTCTGCCATGAGGCATACTCGCGCACGAAACGCAGACGGCGATACATCTGGGCGAAGTTCTTGGCAGAGAAGATGAACATAAGGCGGTCTTGCAGCGTGTGCTTGCGCGTCATGTAGCGCATCGACTTCACGTATTTCGCCTTGCGGTCCTGAAGCTGCTGCTGCAAGGTGGAGAGCTGTGCGTTGAGAATGCCTATGTTGCCGTCGATGTGGTGGATGTCCTTCTTTATGACGTCGATATTCTTCTGGTGCTTGTCGATCTCGCTGTTGAGAACCATGAGGTCGCTGAGTCGCTTCTTCACGTCAGCCTGATTGGCGCGCAGCGCAGCCTCCTGCTTCTTGATTTCCTTCTGCATGGCTTTGCGTTGCGACTGCAAACCGCGTATCTCGTCAGTAGTGTAGTCTGGCTTCTTGACAACCTTCTTCTTTTTGGATGTCTTCCTTTGTACAGCCTTTTTCCTGGTGTTCTGTTGTGTTGTCTTCTTGGCTGTGGCTGTGCGTCGGTGCTGGGCGGCAGGTTTCTTTGCAGAGGCAGTAGTTTTCTTGCTCTGCGTTGACTCCGTTGCCATCAGCGTGCCAGTAGACGATGCCAACAAGGCGGCGATGAGAAGGATAAGAGTATGTTGTTTCATTTTTATGATTTTATGTATTAAAGGCAATTATCTGTGATTGACAACCGAAAGAAACCAGTC
The DNA here is from genome assembly GCA_934230685.1 of uncultured Prevotella sp. Taxonomy (GTDB): domain Bacteria; phylum Bacteroidota; class Bacteroidia; order Bacteroidales; family Bacteroidaceae; genus Prevotella. The sequence continues at coordinate 4,680 of CAKQFF010000061.1, forward strand.
TTACTGTATCGAGAGGAGTTTCTTCAATATGTCCGATGCCTCTATCTTCTTATATTTTGACGACAGCTCTGTCTTTGTGTCCCAATCCGATGTAGTCTTGGGCGACGACATCTTCACGGTGAGTTGTGCCGACTGCTCCTTGCCTGTGATACCAGTCTTCACGGTGAACTGCTGCGACAGCGGGAAAGGCTTGCCGGCAACGTTGCGGAAGTTGCTGTAGGTCCAATGAAGCGACGATGTGCCATGCTGCGCGCTGCTATAGCTCACATCAGCGGCATTGATTTGCGCCGTGGCTTTGTCGGTAGTCCACTCATATTTTATGTTGCCGTTGGCGAATGTCACAGGCACAGTTGTGGCAACCGAGACGAGATTGCACACAAACTTCTTGAGCTGCGACTCATCGAGAGCCTTCTCGCCAGGCAGGAACAACTGGTTCCAGAAGAGAGCCTGAAGCGAATAGAACGATATGCCGTTGTCTGCGAGGAAGCTCACATCCTTGTAGGATGCCTTAATGTATTCCTTATGATAGCGGTCGACAAGCAGCACATATTCTGGTGTGAAGTCGATACGCGCTATCTCAGAGCGGATGATAGGTATGAGCATTTGCAGACGGATTATCTCGTCGCGACGCATTGAGAACTTGCCGTCGCAAGTGAGGTCGGACTTACCGGCTGCCACAAGACGAAACTCGGCTGAAGCCACAATGTTCTTTGCCGTTGTGGCATTGGCAGCCACACGGTGGAGGAATGCAGCCTGCTCTGCCCTCTCGTGCTTGGCGGCAGAGGAGGAAGTTGAGGTTGACATATTGTCGCTTACCACCTTCTTGCTGGCACATGAGGCGAGCAGGAGGATGAGAGTGACGAGTGGAAATATTATTCGTTTCATTGTTTTTTATCTTTTATGGTCTTTATCTTGCGTTCGAGCGCAGCCTTGTCGCCTCCTGCCTTTATGGCTTTCTGCCACAACTCCACGGCACGCTTCTGGTCGCCACACTTGCTGTATATGTCGCCGGCATGCTCCACAACAACGGCAGAAGGTCCGTTGGAACCGTTCTCTGTAGAGTCGTTGTCGTTGGCAAGTGCGCGGTCGATATAGGCGCGTGCCTCTTCATAACGCTCTTGCAGGAACAGAATCCAGGCATAGGTGTCGAGATAGGTGGAATTGGTAGGCTCTGCCTTCACAGTCTTCAGGCTCATCTGCTCCGCCTTCTTAAGGTCGCGTCGCTCCTCGGAGAGGTAGTAGGCATAGTTGTTGAGAGCCATCACATTGTCGTCCTTCCACTGCAAGCATGAGTCGTAGGCAGCAAACGCCTCCTCGGGGCGGTGTTTCTTGTAGAGAATGTCGCCCATTATGGCATAGAAGTCGGCTACGATGTCGGGGTCGCTCTTGTCGTTGATTTCACCCACTCCGCGCTTGAAAGTGTCGAGAGCCTCATCGTCGCGGTCGGTCTGATAATAGGCTATTCCAAGGAAGTAGTAGAACGCCATCTCCTCGGGTGCATACTGAGTGCCCTCGCGGCTGAGGCGTATCACCTCGTCCCATTGTTTCTTGGGCCAAAGGTTCTGTATGATGTTCATTCGCGCCACAACGTTCTCTGGCTCCACAGCAAGCGCACGGGCAAATGCCACATTCACAGAGTCGTCGGGCATCTTCTTCAGCTTCATGTACATCGCCTTGAGATTGATTATGTCCACCGCCTTGGGCGATGCGGCAATGGTGCGGTCGAAGATATGCAGCACGGGCAGGCTGTCGCCACCAAGCTTCTCACTCTCGCGTATAGCTTGCTGAAGCATTGAAATCTTGGTCTTAATCTCTGTCTTCGAACTGTAGAGGAGATTGTCGCGCAATTGGTCGGCTGCCTCGTTATTGCCTACAGAACGATAGTAGTCGCACATGGAATTGAGCGCAAACTCGTTTTCCTTGTCCTCCTCGAGAGCAGCCTGGAAGAGTTTGAAGGCTTCGGGCTTGCGGTCGTGGTTCATGAGCCAGTTGCCAAGCATCACCTTGTATGAAGGCTCGTTGGGATGCTCGTCGTTGAGTTTCTGAAGCATGCGATAAGCATTCTTCGAGTCATGGCGCTGCTCGTAGACATTCATCTTGAGGAACGTGAGCTCGTCGCTCTCGCCATCGAGTTGCTCCAGTCGCTCTATGGTCGAGAGCATGCGCTGGTAATCCTTCTTGGCATTATATAGACGTATGAGAAGGTCGAGCACATCGCTGCGGTCGCGGTGATGTGAATAAAGACTCTCGTATGCCTTGATTGCATTGTCGAAGTCGTGACGGCTGATGTAACTATTGGCCACACTCTCCTGATAAATGTCATTGCCAGGCTGAAGCTGTGCCGCACGCTCTATCGAGGCTGCGGCGAGCGAGTCTTTGCCAATCTGGTCGTAGTATTGCGCTTGACGGTAGTATACCTCGGCAGCCTCAGGACGGAGCTTCAAGCAGGAGTCGAGCAACGGCATGGCAGCAGAGTCGCTGTCGGCAAGCTGCAATCTTACCGCCTCAAGATACATGCGGTCGAAAAGCGGCGTGGCGGCAATCAGCGAGTCGGCAGTCATGGGCAGCGTGTCACCATTGGGTGCGGCCAAGCCATTGCTGGCAACATGAACTGTGTCGGTAACACGGCTTGCCACAGCAGGCGCAAGCGCAAGAAGAGCTACGGAGCCGAGGGTTATGAGTTGGTTCTTGTAAGAAAACATAATCTGACTGTAATTCTATTTCACTCCCGTATGTCCATATCCACCCTCACCACGTTCTGTCTGGTCGAGTTCCTCAACAATGCAGAACTCGCCCTGTTCGTGGCGGGCGATGACCATCTGTGCGATGCGCTCACCCTCGGTGATGACGAAAGGCTCGTTAGAGAGGTTTACGAGCAACACTCCAATCTCGCCACGATAATCGGCGTCAATGGTGCCAGGAGAGTTAAGCACAGTTATTCCGTGCTTGAATGCGAGTCCTGATCGCGGACGCACCTGAGCTTCGTATCCCGGAGGCAAGGCTATGTAAAGGCCTGTGGGTATGATGCGACGCTCCAAGGGTTGGAGTGTTATTGGAGCGTCGATGTTTGCACGCAAGTCCATTCCCGCGCTCAATGGTGTGGCGTAGGCAGGAAGCTGTTGTCTGCCACGATTTACTATCTTTATTTCTACCATAGTCGTATGTTTTATATTTTAGAGTGCAAAAATACTTATTAATAATGACATAACATGTATTTAAGGCTTAATAATTCTGAACCGTGCGCATTACACGCAGCCAGTTGCCACCCCATATCTTAGCCATATCTTCCTCGGAATAGCGTCGGCGCAGCATTGCCTTGGTGAAGTTGATAAGCTCTGAGGCATTGGCAAGCCCTGGCACTCCACCATCCCCGTCGAAGTCGGTGCCCAAGCCCACATGGTCGATACCCATAATGCTGATGGCATGCTCAAGATGACGCATGGCGTCATCAATACAGGCCTTGCCGTCGGTTGTGAGGAAACCGTTGTAGAGCGTTATCTGGCACACACCGTCCTTGGCAGCAAGAGCACGCATCTGGTCGTCGGTAATGTTGCGCGGCACATCACACAGGGCCTTGGCATTGGAATGAGAGCATACGATAGGGGTTGATGATATGTCGAGAGCGTCGTAGAAGGAACTTTCGGCTGCATGGCTGAGGTCTACCATGAGTCCGAGTCGGTTCATCTCGGCTATCACCTTCGCACCAAACTCCGACACTCCACCATGAGTAGCGTTGGAGCGGCGTGCCGAGTCGCATATCTGGTTGTCACCGTTATGACATAGAGTAATGTAGACTATACCTCGCTTGGCGAAATGCTCCACGTTGGCAATGTCGTCTTCGATAGCAAGACCGTTCTCTATGCCTATCATGAGCGAGCGTTTGCCATTGCGCTTGTTGAGCATAAGGTCATGCTCGTTGCGTGCGAGGGCTATATAACTTGAGTCGCGCAATACGGTTTCATTTATTTTGTCGAATATCAAGTCGGCATACTGGCATGGACCGTCAACGGCAAACGGGGCTATGTCCTTGAATAGCTCACCCTCCTTGGGTTGCGGCAGATATGCCACCATAGTAACAGCGTCGGGTCCACCCTCCTGCATCTTGTGCAAGTCGTAGAGTATACGCGGGTCGCGCTGCTCGAAGTGTATGCCCTGCGGGAAGAACATCGGTGTGTCGCAATGCGAGTCAAGAGTTATGTTGCGCTGGTGGAAACGTCGGGCCTCGCGCTGAAGCCTTGCCTCGTCGACAAGCCAACAGAAGAGGGGCAATCCGTCATCGCCAAGCCATTCGGGATGCCACTGCACACCAAGCACCGCCTTATGCTCGCTGCTCTCAATGGCTTCGATGGTTCCGTCGGGAGCCAAGGCAGATGTGCGCAAGCGCTCTCCAGGATTGTCTATCGCTTGATGGTGGAAGGAATTGACGTAGATACGGTCGGCATTATAAATACTGTGTAGTGTAGTGCTGGGGAATATGCTCACAGAGTGTGTTGGCTCCTCTCGGTCGGCATCCTGCGAATGCTTCAGCAGTTGTTCGGTGTGTGGCATGTCCTGCACCACATGTCCGTCGAGAGCAATGGCAATGGTTTGTATGCCGCGGCAAATGCCAAGCATAGGTATCTGTCGGTCGTAGGCGAAGCGTGTGAGCAGAAGTTCTGGCAAATCGCGCTCACGGTTTATGTTATGCAAACCGGGCAATGGCTCATCACCATTCCACAATGGGTTGAAGTCGCCTCCTCCTGTCAGCAGCACAGCATCCACGGTGTCGAGAGTGGAGAGTATTGTCGGGATGTCAGCTACAGGCGGTATGAGCAGCGGTGTGCCTCCGGCACGCAGTATCTGGCGGTAGTAGGCAGAGCGTATCGTGGCGTCAATGCCCTCATAGTTGGTGGTTATGCCAATGACGGGACGGTCGTGGGCTATGGGGGCAGAGGTGTAGAGTTGGTTGAAATGGCTGTTGAGGTCGAATGTTTCCATATACATATTTATATTAAAAGCAAAACTAAAAATTATATATTAAGTAACAGTTCAGAATTATCTTTACATATGAGGGTGCATCAAAAGTCAAACAAATGCGGGCTGAAAGCCCAATGTTCTCCATAGCCCAGGGCAACGCCCTACCCTTTATACACATCTACCCTTTATACA
>CAKQFF010000062.1 GCA_934230685.1 uncultured Prevotella sp.
CAGATAGAGAACCGAAAGAGTTTCTCTGCGGGCGATGGACAGCCGCTGCAGCCCATTGAGGGCGTTGCCTATTATGCGTTGGTGCAGTCCCCTATCATCTCCTCCGGTGATGTATGCGGCAGCGTGATGTTCCTGCAAAACAAGGAAAGCGATCGTCCCGGCAACGCTGAGCAAAAGCTCATTCAGGCGGCGGCGAGCTATCTCGGGAAACAGATGGAGCTGTAATGGATATAGATGTGCCCTCCATGAAAGACAGTAAAAATAAGCTGTCCATCATGGAGGGCATATTACCTGCTAATCTAATGTTTTCTTTCTCTAATAAGTGCTTTGCGGGTTTCAACCAAGATGTAACTTCTCCAGTCGCATCTATTCTATTATGTCTGATAACTCGATTTTTTGTGGTGTGAAGGTATTTTCTTTATCAGGGTTCAAAAACTGATTTCGATAATTACTTCCCCACGTGTATATCCCTTCATTTCCAATAACCGTAATATTGAACTCACCGCAGAACAACTTGTAAGGTATCTTTGGCAACTCCACCATTTGAGGCGTCACAACATACTCCTCGTGCGACTGTGCACAGTTATATCATGGGTTATATCCCTATAGGCCTATAAAAAGGAGCAAATGGCATATTTGATCTATACCACTTGCTCTTTTTACATATGATGATTCAAACAACAGGTGTATTCAGCTACGATTTTTCCGCTCTTCTTGCATGGGAAATTGAACGATATGATAGAATTTCTTACTTTCGGGATCAAAACGCATCGTTGCAACGCCGTGATATCGGGCTACTATACGCCCAATGCTCTTCAGACCCACACCATGAATTTCGGGATTGCGCTTTTTCGTTCGAAACAAGCCCTCATGATCCGGCACAGGTGGTGTGTCGCAGGAATTGACAACTGAAACGATCACGACCTGTTGATCCTCATTTTTCTTTACGGATAGCTCTATCGTCTGTTCTGTAGAGGATCCCGCCGCCTCGAACGCATTTGTCAGCAGGTTACCGTAAAAGGTCGTAATACTTGGTGCATCCATAAACGAAAGACAATTATCCCGGATATCACATTGAAAGGTTATTTTTCGGCTTTTACATTTATCCCGAAATTGCTGCAGCATGAAATTGAGTATGGGGTCAGAGCATAGTTTTACCTGCTGATCAGGCAGTACATCATCCACGAGTTTTGTAATATACTCGGATATCCCCGGAGCGTTGAAATCGTTTGCCAAGCCGTGAATAGTATTTAGATGTCTTTTGATATCGTGTATGAGAATGCGCTGGTTTTCGGACTGCTTTTGCAGATCCTGATAATATGCAGCATCTGCTTCTTCTTTTTGAATACTCAAATTCATAGCCTGCTGTTCAGCGTGCATTCGCTGCAAATGGTTGTATATGACCATAAAAATCAGATTGACGATCAGTAAGGTCAACACAATGATTATCATGAGAAGTTCTACCGGCTTTGTCATCTCTGCGCGTACCCCGATATATACCACTACTGCTGAGACAATGACAGAAAAGATTGGTAATATGCAAAGCAATCCCATAAACGCAGGCTCTTCCTGAGCCTGTCGGTTCGGAGCCCAGAGTTTTGCAGCAATGACTGTTATCGAAAAATAAAGTATTTTGCTGATCACAGCCATGACGATCATGATGGCCAAACTATCTGCATAGGCACCAAAACGGAACCCAAACAAGCTGATGATCCATGCTGCGATAATTTCTGTAATAGCCATGATCGAGGTCAGAAAACCAGAATGCAATATGGCAGATCTCAGTTTGCATTCGTAATTCATCCATAGCAGCAGTAAATTAGCGAGGAAAAATGCTGCGCCATTCAAAACGACGCTGTTAAACCATGTAATACCAAACAAAAGAAGATAGGCAACCGCAAATGTGATGCCAATTCTAAGACCGAATGATTTTCTACAAAACAGAGCATCAAAATACAGCCACGCAATGGTCGCTTCTGCAATATATAACACGCCGTAGCAAATATATTCCGCCATCATTTCACACTTTCCATATACCACAAGTAGGTGTCCTTGAATGCGGTATACCGTCTCCTTGTTAAGTAAGCAGTCATCTCCCTGTTCCGATATTTCAGCAGGATCGTATCTTTGCGAATGGAATTGACAAAGTGCAGATTGACGATATAGCTCCGGTGCGTCATATAAAAGCATGGCAAGGTCAGAGTTTGCCGCCAATACTCCATATTCTGTGTACTTTGCAGAGCTCCATCTATCGTATGAACCAAAACTTTTCTCTGTGTCGCCTCAACGCAAATGATCTCTTCCGCACGACGGACAAATACTCCCTCATTCGTTACAATGGGGAACTCACGACTTTCCATATTGTACTGGTAAACTGCATCTTTCAGATTGCGAAACAGCCGATTTTTATCGATCGGTTTTGACAAATACCGAAACACCTGAAATCTCATGGCTTCGTCCAAATAATCCGGATAAGAGGTCACGATGAATATTCTTATATTTGGATTCAATTCTTTCAGTTTTGCACCAACACGGATCCCGCTAACGCCGGGCATTTCAACATCTAAAAATGCGATATCCGCACGAACTTCGGCGTTTAACAGAGCATCTCCGCAGGAATAGCAGGCAAATTCCGGTATCATTCCGCCCAGCTGCTCAAAATACTCCGATACATATAAATGCAGTTGCTCAAGAATAATCGAATCGTCATCGCAAAAAATCACACGCATAATAGTACCCTTACACTTTATATAAGTAAAATCATTATTGCATATTTTGTGTTTTTTTGCAAGCACCACCCCCGAATGTGCCATAGGAAGCATGACCAAAACCGCATCAAAACTGTCGTTTCGTGCGTGACCGATTGAATCGTCATACATTCAAGAATAAAATGTACGAAACGGACGATCACACGATATATGCCGAACGACTATACCCCAAGGAGGCAAAACGAATTATGAACATTTTCCTCAAGCAGGCAACAAGAAGGCCTCTCTTTACCACATTGCTGGTATTGCTGCTCAGTTTCTCTGTCCTGCTATTCTGCACCGGCTATTCCGCGTGGGAAAGCGCCAAGACACAGAAAAGTGAGATTTCAAATGGTTACACAACGATCGCAATCCCGATTGACCCCGATCTAAGCAACCTGTCACCGGAGGAGATCGCCACCGCATTGCAGAATCGTGTATTTGCAGACAAGGCAGCGCAGGAAGCCTCTCAGATCACAATGGTTGACCGCCGCTGCCTGCTTTCTGCTCATATAGCGGGCAGTAGATCTCTTTCTTCCAGCTCCATCGACCCATCTGAATATAATACTGCGTTCGACGGGGAATGTTATTCTCTCGCCGTATTTGCACTGCGCTGCAGCAGCATCCGTGAGCAGCCAACGGAAGGTATGTTTCTGTATGATGCAACATTCAGCGTTGAGGAGATCGTTTGTCTGTCAGACGCATATAGCACTTTCCCCAAACCTGATTCGGTACATATCTACAGCAATGTACGCGAATCGAATGGAGCAGCACCATTTGAAAAAGGTAAAACCTATCTTGTGTTTGGCCAATACCAAGATCATCGTGTCGTTCGGTCCGCCGATGGGTATGATCAGGTGAAAAATGAGAATCGCTACATTGTTCCGTTTCCTGAGATCAACAGCAATTTCTATGGTGAGCCCAGCAGTCTTGAACTTGGTAGTTATAATGGGCTGGATTACTATTTCCCTGTGGCAGGACGACTTCCTTGGGTCTGTGAATATACAGGATCGGTGACCGATTATCTAAACAGCGATGCGGCTTCGACTTGGCGGGAGGATATTGTACCGCTTTGCCAACTTAACTATGAGTCTGCGGCAGTGATACTGACCGATCGAACGGAGAGTATGTATTCTTTTAATACCGGTGATGAGGCTTTGTTATCCGGACGCTTTTTTACAGGCGAAGAGTACGCAAACGGTGATGATGTGTGCGTTATCAGTGCCGCCTATGCTGAACAAAACGGCCTCCGGCTGGGGGATATGATTCAGCTTGATTACTATGATTCCGGATTTGGTGAATACAACAACGGTGCGACAGCAAATTCTATGCTTGCAGCGGAAGATCCGGGGCCTTATCGTCAACGATACTATATGTCTCCCGATGATGCGATCGGTGTATGCAAAAATTATACCGTTATTGGCATTTATACCGGCGCTCGATTTGCATTTGGCGCATATCAGCTTAATGCGGACACGATCTTGGTCCCTAAAGCCTCCGTCCCTAATGCACAGAATTATGAAACACGGGCAAATTCCTTACTGAACACTTTTGTCCTGAAAAACGGCTCTGCAAAAGAATTTGAAAAGTACATGGAGCAGCAGAGCCTCGCCGGACAATTTCTCTATTTCGATCAGGACTTTTCTTCTATGCAGGAATCACTGGATGCACTTGAAACCAATGCCATGCGCCTGATGATGGTCGGCATCGGAGTATTCCTGCTTACTTCCGCACTGTTTTTGTTTCTGAATTTCCGCAGAATGAACTTGACGATCCGTGGTGTTCGCCTCTTGGGCAGGTCATCCAAGGCAGTGTTCCGGGAAATCATCATGGCACTTATTCCTTTGGAAACCCTTGCGGTCTTAATCGGCACAAGTGCTGCAATTGCGCTATTTGATGCTGTTACACGGAATCTGCTCTCGAGTGCTCTTACGCTCCGACCGGAGGCAATTGCGGTTTCCGCGGTTACTGCATTTGTGTTTCTCGCGGTCTCTACTATGATTAGCACGGCGATCTTTGCGAACCGCAAGCTGATGAAAGCAAAATAAGGCTTGCTTTGAAAGGAGCATAATTGTCTATGTCTCAAAAAAAAGGCTACGCTCTTGAAAGTGTAACACTGATTGCCATGCTCCGCCGATGGACATCGAGTCTACTCCTTATTGCAGTTGCTGCCGCAGGTGCTCTTTCTGCAATGATCTTGCAGAATTTAACTATCCGTCAGGAGAACGCTTTAAGCAGCACGATTGAAAACGCCACGATTTCCTGCACCGTAACAAATGCAAAAGGCACCGATTCCGGCAACCTGCAAATGCTTTCGGCTTTTGTAGAGATGTTGGATGGGAAACGACGGTTGCGGGAATGCTATTTGGACGATTATGTAAAAAACGTGCGGGCAAAAGCGAAAATGTCATTGGAGAAACCGGAAGGCGCAACACTCGGCAGGATTCTCTCGATCGATTCCGATCCCGCTCTTTCTCAGGCAGAAGGTGTCTATGTCCAATTTTTTGAAGGCTGGGAGGAAGAAGATCTTCGTGGGCAAGAACAAGTATGTCTGATTTCATCTGACATGGTCACCGATGGCGAATATATTACCGTTGTCGCCGATATGGGCGAATCCGCACGATTGCGAATCATAGGGACTGTCGCAAACGGCCCGAGCAATGAAATATATTGTCCCTATTTCATGTCATGGAGTGAAGGCGTTTCCGTTGCTTTTCTGACGGACAGCTGTTCTTTCGATATCCGAAACAATCAAAAGCTGGAAGAAAGCAAATCGTACATTTACGAGTGGTTTGTTCGCCCTGATCTCAGCAATCAAATGGATGGTCTTACTTTTGGCGTTTTAGTCCACGATGAGACCTATCAAAAAAACATAGAGGAAATTCAGTCAAACCTTTCCATGCTGCATCTGTTGCTGCCGGTTTTGATCATTGTATGCGGCGGCATCGGTTTTTTCGCAAGTTTTCTGGCAACTCGCGGCAGGACAAAAGAGTTTGCTGTCATGCGCTGTCTCGGCATGAAACAACGTAAAATTTTCGGATTGGTCATGGGAGAACTCTCTATTCTCGCTTTTACAGGTGCACTTTTCGGTATAGCGGGCGGTATTCTTCTGGAAGGCGAAATACAGACAAGTGCATTGCTCCATGCTGCACTGATGACAGGAATATTTTTACTCGGTTCCGCGGTTGCTGCACTTCGGATCACAAGCATAAATGTTATGAATCTCATGAAGGTGGAGGATTGAATATGAATACCCTGACTTCCAAACAAGTTACATACGAATATAGAAATGCAGTCCAGACAGTCAGGGCTGTGAATGGTGTCAGTTGCACTTTTCAACAGGGGCATGTTTATGCCATTATAGGGTCATCCGGCAGCGGGAAAACTACATTTCTATCGTTGCTTGCAGGACTGGATGCGCCGACCTCCGGCACGATCGAATTAGACGGAGAATCCACGGCGAAAATGAACCGTGATTCTTACCGACTGAACCATGTGTCCGTGATCTACCAGAATTTCAACTTGTTTCAACACCTGACCGTGTTGGAGAATGCGGCCTATCCCCTGTATGTCCGCAAAATGCCGAAGAAAAAAGCGGACGAGCTGGCAGCAGAAAAACTCCTGCAAGTTGGATTGAAGGAGGATCAGTTCAAGCGGTTTCCCAATATGCTCTCCGGAGGGGAACAGCAGCGAGTGGCTATCGCCCGCGCGCTAACCTCAGGCAGTGAGCTTATTCTGGCAGACGAACCTACCGGCAATTTGGACAGTGAAAACAGCCGAAACATTGTTGGTATTCTGCAAGGGCTGGCCCATGAGGAAAATCGCTGTGTTATCATTGTCACCCACGATCCCGCCGTAGCAGAGGTAGCCGATGTGGTACTAAAGATGAAGGACGGTAAGTTGATTCACTGATTCGCGGCATCACCTATTTGCACAAGGAAAATGACTGACAGTGCCATATACCAAAAGATTTGCTTGCAGTTTAGAACCCATTTTGGTGACTTGAAGTTTTATCCCTTCAATGATATGGCTACAGAAATCCGTAAAATTGTTGTCACCTTGCGGTGTATATAAAAACATGATGCCGATTTGAAAGATGCTTTCGATGCTGTGACCGGACAATGAGGATTATCCTGAAAGCATGGCAAAAACATCAGGCACTTGATCTATCGCTTGCATCAATCATTCAACTTGATTTCTGCTTAAGGTCAAAACAATTCTATGTAAAAAAACAGCCTCTGCTTGTTTTACTAAGCAGGAGCTGTCAATAGATCATTTCAAAAGATCAGACAAAGTGTATTCGCCATTCGGAACATCGGAAACTCTTCGATATTCCTCGATGGATTCAATCAATGAAGTGACATCTGCAAAGTACCGCTTTACAAAGTTGGTGCTTTTTACATCGGGATATTTCAAATCTGTTTTGCAGAAATCACTGGGCTTTTTACCGGACCTTTTATAATCCTCGTATTTGCCCTCATTAAAAATAACGAGCATTTCGATTTCTGGAGCGGTGATGACGTTGATGACTTCAATTTTGTACTCATAGGCTTTACTGAGCCTGAATTGTTCCCGGCGAGAATCAAGAATGCGAAGAACTGTAATTCTTTCGGTGAAGCCTTTCCTCAAGTGTTGTTCTTCAAAGTTCTTTCCGCTACGGCAACGAAGCAACTCACCTTCAAGCAAATCGTCTCGCTTGAAAGTCAATTTATCTGCGTCAAGTAGTATTTCCATGATTGCTTTTTCGGCTGCACCTTCACAAATACAGGCAACGTACTTTGTAAGAACCATCATTCATCCTCCTTGTGAGAACGAATCAAGCTGTTTTTTAAAGCCATGTACGCGTCGTACATGGGAACAGTTCCCTCAAGAAAGCCACTCTGATACGCTTCACTTTTCTTGATATCGTTTCGTTTGAGGATCATAGAAAGATTCTCTGCAGTAATACCATCTCGATTACGAACAATGTAGATGTTGTCATTACGCTCAAACTCATCAAGCAACTCGGCATAGTGCGTAGAGAAAATAAGAATTGCTCCTTTAGGATTCACTTTCTTATCCATGTAGAAGCGAATCAAGGTAGAGACAATCTCACGATTGAAATGGTTTTCAAGTTCGTCGACGATCAAATAGCCGCCATTCTCAAAGACTTTCGTAGCATTTAAGAAGGTGTTGATGCCTTTGATCGTACCGGAGGAAAGGTAACGGTTCAGTTCGGAGAGTTGATTCAAAGCAATTTCTTCTTTGCCGAAGAACTTCAAACGGATATCCGTGTCATTACTTTGTTTTTTTACGTGGAGGTATTCGACACTCGGATCAAAGAATGCAATAAGCTCGGGAGGACAATCCTCAGAGATGCTGAGCTCATTGATGTTGGTATACTGAAGCATATCGGTTACAACAAGAGTGTCCTTTGTCGTCTTGTTGAAAGCTACCATAATGCTGACATCGTCAAGCAAGAATGCTTCATCATTGTTTCTTGTCAAAAGAGCTTCGCAAGCTTCAAAATCAAAGAAAGCATTCTTATTTTTGACCTTAGAGCTCGGCTTGGATTTCAAGAATTCATCCAGTATGATGAACTTATTTCCTTTTTTACCGACAACGGTATGCAGTACATTAACAGTTTTGTTTTCGGCATAGAAGAAGATATCAAAAGAAACCTTGCCATTACTATCTATACCATCAAGAACCTCGTTATACGAGATGTTGTTGATCGATTGATTGCTGATCATTCCGCAAACGAAAGAAATTAGTTTTAAGATAGAAGTCTTGCCGGAAGCGTTGATGCCGATAAAAGACATGACATTGTTCTGGTAGAAGCACTGAGAGCTTGTAGAGAACAGAGAACTCATCTTATCTGCGTTGTCGCTGGTCACTCTCTGCAATGCAAAGAAATCAATCTCACATTTGTCCTTAAACAAAGGCAAACCCGAAGCAACAATTTTTAGTAGTTTCATAAGAGCCAACTCCTTAATTACGCAATTCGCGTTTTTAATCAATCATATTATGACACAAATAAATAATATTGTCAATTCTAAAAACGAAAACGGCGTTTTTAATTTACCGTTATTATAGAGTTCAACGAGTTTTACACGGTTTCGGATAAGAAAATCATTTATAGCTTTCATTATATAACCTTTACTGTGCTCCGGTAGAGACCATGTGTTTTGTTTGCTTTCATCAAAGCAAGTACGCACTCAAAAGCAACGGAGAAGAGTTTGAATTCTCTCCCTTGCTTTCTGTGCTGCCCACAGGAAATAAGCCATTGGCCTTTTTGTATACATGCATGTGTTATGGTTGTGATTGACCCACTCGAATTGTGTGAAGGATTCCTCCTTTTTTCAAAAATATACTTGGACGGCTGGTCTTGATCGGCACTCATTTTTAAGCGTTTTTTTGCTCCATTTCGCCTTCCTTATTTTGGAATTTCTCAAAAAATCGGTCATACAGGAATTGCGAACACGAAAAAATGGCTTGATCAAGCGGTTTTCCCGTGTTGGTCCAATTATCACACACTCGCGGGAGAGTAGTAATTCCCAAAGAGATCCGCAGGACCATGCGCATTCGTGAGGGCGACCCGTTGGAGATTTTCGTCAGCAACGAGGGGGAGGTCATTTTTAAGAAGTACTCCCCTATCAGCGAGCTTGGCAGCATCGCTGCGCAGTATTGCGAGGTGCTGTATCGAACGGCAGGTTTTCCGGTACTCATTACCGACCGGGACCATGTGGTGGCGGTCAGTGGCATCAGCCGGCGGGAGGTGCTGGAGCGCCGAGTGTCACATGGTCTTGAAGATCAAATTGAGAACCGCAGGAACTTTTTGGCGGGCGATGGACAGCCATTACAGCCCATTGAGGGCGTTGCCTATTATGCGCTGGTGCAGTCCCCTATCATCTCCTCCGGCGATGTATGCGGCAGCGTGATGTTCCTGCAAAACAAAGAAAGCGACCGCCCCGGTGACGCCGAGCAGAAGCTCATTCAGGCGGCGGCGAGTTACTTGGGAAAACAGATGGAGCTGTAATTAATACCGATATATAGGTATTCTATCCCGAGACTTTCACCCATAAGAACGTGCGCTCAATG
>CAKQFF010000063.1 GCA_934230685.1 uncultured Prevotella sp.
TGCAGAATTTTGCCTTCTCTTATAAGCGCAGCCATTGTATCAGCCACTTCTTCGGGTTCAACGTTCTTGTCAATGCGATGCTGGTAGTAAAGGTCAATGTAGTCGGTGCGCAACCGCCGCAAAGAGCCTTCCACCGATTTTCTTATCGCCTCAGGGCGAGAGTCGGTAATGAGTGGATGATTACCTGCCAGTTCGGGGTGATCAAACTGTTTGCCAAACTTAGTGGCAATCACCACTCTGTCGCGATAGGGCTTTAAGGCTTCACCCATGAGCTCCTCGTTGAGGTGTGGATTGTCAGGCGTACCATAAACCTCGGCGGTGTCGAAAAACGTGTAGCCAAAGTCCAAGGCATATGCCAACAGCGACATAAACTCATCTTCATTGATGGGGGCACCATAGGCATGGCTCAGCCCCATACATCCCAATCCTACGGCAGACACACGGAGTCCGCTCATGCCTAATGTTCTGAATTTCATTGTTTGTTTTGTTCTGTTCTTGACTGCTTTTTGTAATAATCTTCTTGATTTTATCTGGATAAATTCTCTTGAATCCATTTCTGTAGCAAGTCGGCAAGAACCACATTGTTCTTCTCAGCAAAGAGGAAGTGGCTGTTGCCCTTGATTCCTATCTTCGGCAATATCACGAGCTGGGCTTTGCCACCATGACGGTTGATGCAATCCACAAACATCTTTGCCATATCCACTCTTACTCGCCAATGGTCGAGTGCCCAGTCCTGACTTGGAGATTCCGGGATATTATCGCCGTAATATATAATAATAGGTATATGGGTGAGGTTTTCAAAATCTTTGGCTGAGATGGCTTTTGCCTCCAATACTCCATACGAGTCGTTGCACTTGATAGGTGCTGGAACTTCGCCTTCAGGGAATACGAAATCGCTGCCCCGCTCATAGGCTGCCACCGCTTTTACATGGTTGCTCTTGATGGCAGTCAGCCAACCCGGACCGCCTCCTTGTGAATGGGTGACAAGGATTCCATCGCCCGATTTCTCGAACACGGCAGCAACGGCATTGGCAATCACTTCTGGGTCAAAATCGCCCGTGTTGGGAGTAATCTGACGGAAAAACTGCTCCAAACTGGCTGAATCATCAGGAAACTGACTGCCTGCGAAAAGATTGGGCCAATGTCCCATTCTGAAATTCTCAAACCAATACTGGTCCTGAGGCTTGGCTGTGATGGAAGCCGAAATGGTAGAATTTCCTGCTCGTCCACGTCGGGGCTGATCTACGATATAAGTACTGAATCCACGGCGCAGGAAGAGGGTTCCGAATCCTTCACGTCCATCAGGCGTAGTCTCCCATGTCTTGCCCGATTGTCCTGCTCCATGCAGAAAGACCATCGCGATGGGATTTGAACCTGCAGGTATCTGATAGGATACGTATGCGTGGTCGCCATGCAAGGTCTGCCCCTGCGGATTTGTCTGGTCGTGAGTATCATATACTCCTTCGCCCTTGATGACGGTTCCGCCAGCCAGGAAACTACCCTGTTCTTTTATGATAAGCGGAGCATTGCCCGTATTGTTCTGTGCAAATCCTGCACATACGAAAAGCAGCGTAACGGCTGCAATAAATAACTTATTCATTTTGCAATAATCGTTTTTGTTATGACTGTTGTGATTTTGTTTTTTACGTTTAGCATAATGGCAACGAAACTTAAAGCCACGAAGAGTAACATTATCCATGCCATTGTGAAAGGAGTGCCTGTTGAGAATGAAGCCAATAGCAAAGAAGAAATGATGCCGCTGCCATACTGCAAGGCTCCCATGAACGCCGCAGCCGAACCAACCATAGTGGCAGGGACGGCATCAAGCGCAGCCGCATTGGTGCATGATGCGATAATGCCGTTCATGCTGAAGATGATGAATACGAAGCCGATGATGCCAAATATGCCACCCCAACCCGTGGAGGCAGACAGAAAAAGGCCTATGCCACCAATGATGGCTATAGTGGTGGAGAACAACAGAAGCTTGTCAAGAGAATAGCGGGTAACCATTCTACGGTTGAAAAGTCCGATGCTCGACACACCAATCATGTTCATTCCGAAGAGTAGTCCGTAATATCTCGCATCTACATGAAAATAAGAGATATAGACAAACGGCGAGCCTGCAATAAAGGCATAGATGGCAACATAGAAGAAAGCCACGCTCAACGTATATGCCATATAGGGTTTGTTGCTGACAAGACGCAGGTAACACACGAATTCGCGCTTGATGGAATCGTTGGCCCGTTTCTCTGCAGGTAGGGTTTCGGGCAAGAAGAATACTGCCACGAAGAGCATGGCACTAAGAGCTGTCATCAGCCAGAATATGGCTCTCCATGACCATATGTCCTGCAAGAAACCTCCGGCAAGAGGGGCTATGATAGGAGCAAGTGCAAGGATGGTCATCAAAGCCGACAACATCCTTGCAGCCTCCGTGCGATTGTACAAGTCGCGCACCATTGAGCGTGAGAGCATCGGTCCGATGCAGGCTCCTGTAGCCTGAAACACTCGCCATATAACAATCTCTGTGATGGAATCGGACATGGCGCATCCTATAGAGCCTATGGTGAATATAGCCATACCCGCATACAGCGGTTTTTTCCTGCCGATGCGATCGCTGATAGGTCCCCATATCAGTTGTGCGATGGCAAAACCGATAAGAAATCCTGTGATGGTAAACTCCACATTTCCGCCTAACGCCTTCTCCATAGCCGGCATGGCTGGCAGGTAGATGTCGGTGGAAAGTGTGGTGCTACCCATCAGTCCGCTCAGAATGAGCATGAACAACCATTGTCGCTTATTCTCTTGTGAAATTTTCTTCATTGTCATATTCTTGATTTAAAATTCCGCTGCAAAGTTACGGAGAATCAAGAATAGAGACTTTACGATAAATTCGGCTCGTATTACACAAAATTCATATAAACACAGTATTGGGCACAAAATGATGAACCACCGAGCGAAACCTTACATGAATACTCTATCTTGATGTGCCTCTATTTTTTATATTGCTGTCCGGTAAAACTTTTTCAAACAGCAATATTTGGAAGGGAATGTTTCAATCGAACCCATAATGTGCCAAACAATAGTTATCCTATGAAATTTTATAGGTACGTTTGACACATCACTCTTAATAGATATTATTATTCATGTTCATTGTTCTGAAATCTGTTTTAAACTATTATTCGCTTTTTTATAAAAGCAAAGCAAAAGATGCGCCACATGCCAAAGTGTTCATCCATTCTCCACTTGCCTTGTTGTGAGATGGTTGTAGATTGTAATCAATGAAGAAGTGGATGCCGTAATTGTTGTTTGCCTTAAAAGAGCAGGACAGGCCGCTGCCAAAGCATACACCGTTTCTTGTACCGACAGTAACATTGGAAAGTTCCAAACGTGGATAATGCACAAAACCACATAGAAGTTTACTGCCAATTGCCCACCGCTGTGACAACGGATAAGAAAAGTAACTGCCACCACATAAGGAAACAGCGTCAAATGAATTTTCTTCTGCCTTGTCACCATTAACTATCAACGCTGTGTTTGATACAGTAAACCGTCCGCCTATGCCAAGGTAAGGATTAAAGAAATATGCACCTTCCAATCCGACGGAAGAACCTGATGAGGTGCGGAAAGTATTGTTTTCGTCGATGTCATATTTGCTGAGAGGGACGTTAAGTCCCACATATAAGCTTGCGAACGACGGATTGCCCATTCCGCCATCCAATTGGAAGTCAGTTGTGGCAGAATGATTGATGCCTTTATTCTTGAATATCAAGTCACCAATCCAATATCCCAACTCTGTGGTAAGTATTCCTATTCCTGCACCTGTCAGCACATCGCTCAGCCAATGCTTGTTGTTAGCCATACGCATAAGTCCCGTTGCTGTAGCCGTAGTATAGGCACCTATACTTATCCAAGGACTTTTATGCCCATATTCCTTTGAAAGCATAGTGGCAGTCATGAAGGCAGTTGCTGTATGTCCAGAAGGAAAAGAGTGCTCGTTGGAACCGTCGGGGCGCGTTACGTGCGTTGTGGTTTTCAGCGTGTTCACCACACCGCCCATAAGCATGGCAGAAAATGCATCAGATACCAACATTCTGCCCCAAGAACTGCGTCCTTCTACTCCTGCAGTCTTTAGTCCGAGCATGACGGCTGCTGGCGCAAACTGCATATAATCATCAGTATGGTTGCGAAACTTAGGCATATAGTCGTTGCGCAGACTACGAAAATGGTCATCTTCACTCTTTACGATGAGTCCAGCAGCAACCAAGGGAACACCTACATATGTCATCTGATACAGTCGGGATGAAGAGAACTTGTCCAATTTGCTTTCTACCTTTGGCGAAGGTTGATCTGGTTGATTAACAACTGGTATACTGTCGTTCAACTCTTCCGCCGTCACATTATTGTTGCTGACAACAAAAACGCAGATGGTTAAAACCAAACGTTGTTTAGTCCGCTTCGTCATATTAAACGTGTAGCGCATTGCATGGTAAACACAAAATCCTATGAGAACGCCCAATATTCCGCCACATAATACATCAGCAGGATAATGAACACCAAGATAAACTCGCGAATAGCACACGCACAGAGCTAAAGTTATCAAGAAGCCTGTAGTCCATCGTCTACGTATAATCAATGATGCAAGCGAAACGGCACCGAAGGAGTTTGCAGCATGGCTTGAAACAAAGCCATATTGTCCGCCACGATACCCATTAACAAGATGCAGCAAGCCTTCCAACTCAGGAGCATGTGATGGCCGCAAGCGTGCAAAGAACGGTTTTAAAACACTTGATGATACCTGATCGCACAAAGCAACAGTCACGACCATGGCGATAATCATACCGATAGCCACTGAGTGATTGAAATGCTTGAAGACATATATAATGAATAACAGTGACGGCACTACCCACAATATACGAGAAGACATAAACTGCCAAAAGCAATCCTGCAAATAGCCTCCGTCGTAATTTAATAACAGCATAAGATGTTTGTCTATGCTGTCAAGTTTGTCAATAAATATTTCCCACATAAGTATCTAATTTTGTTTGCGACAATATATTTTTTTGAGCAAAGATAAGGTGGAACTTTGTGGAAATGTTGGAGATTGTACAAAATCTCGGGATTTCATCTGAAATTTACAACAAAACATTGTTGGTTCTCTTTGTATTGGTATTCTATATTCCAACCATGATAATCGCAAATAGCCTTGACAATGGCCAAACCAAGTCCGTTACCGCTCTTGTTTTGTGCTGGGCGATAGAACCGACGGAAGATAAGCGATGGGGATAACGGCGGTTCTGCAGAAGTATTGGAGATGGTCAGTCTTTTGTCGTTTATACTTATAGTAATAGCTCCATCGGGAGTGTTGTGCCTCACGGCATTGATGAAAAGATTGTTGACCATACTCTCCAAGAGGATGCGGTTGGCATTGATGCTCAATGGTTTTTGTATATACTTTCTGTATATGTGCAAATGACCAGAAATACTTTCAAGTGAGGGGAGAAGGCTGTCAATGAATAGGTCGAGCTGTATTCGCTCCTTGGTGTCAAACTGCTTGTTGTCAATCTTTGCAAGCAACAGCAGACTGCGGTTGAGATGCGAAAGACGTGATGTCATTTGAAAAAGGTCTTGTATGATGCCTGCTTGTTCTGATGTCAACTCAGGTTGCTGCAACAGAAGCTCCAGTTTGGTTTGGAAAATGGCAAGAGGAGTTTGCAACTCATGCGAGGCATTCTCCGTGAATTCCTTTTGGGCGACATAACTGTCAATATCCTTCTTCATCAGCTTGCGCAAAGCATCGGTAAGTCTTTTAAACTCTTTCACGTCGCTTTGCGGCATGACAGGAACTTGCATATTCTCCAGTTTGAAAGACTCAACGATACAGAGTGTCTTGTCGAAAGGTTGCCATAGTTTCTTCGACATTATCCGTATGGTCAACATGATGCCAATAAACAGCAAGGCTGTTATCAGCAGATATTGCAGCATGATGCCCTTCATGATGTCTTCCTCCAAATCCATCATAGGGATGTCATTCCCTGACTGTACAGCCTCTATCAAGTCTGCCATATCCTCTGCATAATAATTCTTGGTAAGCAGATAAAATGCAGGGGCGGCAAGCACAAACAATGTGGCAATGCACGCAACAAAGCGTGTCATCGACTTACGCATAAGGCTTTTTGATTTCCCATGCCTTGCTGTTTCGTTGAATTTCGTCATATAGCATTCCATTTATACCCCATACCATATACATTCTTGACACAATCCCTAATGCCAGCCTTTGCGAGTTTGGCTTTCAGGTTCTTGATATGCGTGTAGATAAAGTCGAAATTGTCCATCATGTCGGCGAAGTCGCCGCTCAGATGTTCGGCAATTGCACTCTTTGATAGTACACGGTTCTTATTGCCGATGAAGAACAACAGCAATTCGTACTCGGACTTTGTCAACGTGAGGGAATGTCCGTTGGCAGTAACACTCTTTTCAAGCAAGTTGATGTAAATGCCACCACATTCGAGCATATTGTTTGCTCCAAATTCCTTGCGACGTATGATGGCATAGATGCGCATACTCAGTTCGGCAAGATGGAAAGGCTTGGCGAGGTAGTCATCTGCCCCTATCTGCAATCCCTTCACCTTGTCATCAAGCGAATCCTTGGCTGAAACAATAATCACTCCAGCCGGATTGTTGCGCTGTTTGATGTCGCGCAGAATGTCAAGACCGTTGCCGCCGGGTAGCATCAGGTCGAGCAACACACAGTCGTAATCATAGACGCGAACCTTCATCATGGCATCGTTAAAGTCAAAGGCTTGTTCGCACAGATACTTCTCGCCTTTGAGGTAATCAACAATGCTGTCGGATAGTTTGCGCTCATCTTCTATTATCAGTATTTTCATTTCTATTTTATTATTTGTAAAGCATAACGATACTGCCAGCAGTTATCAGCAAGGCACCCACGATGACTTTGGCGTTTATCGGTTCTTTCAAGAACATGAACGACAGGCAGATGGTGATTACCACACTGAGTTTGTCGATGGGCGCGACACGCGACACGTCACCCAGTTGCAAGGCTCTGAAATAAAAGAGCCATGACAGCCCAGTGGCGGCTCCCGAAAGGATGAGGAACACCCATGTGCGCGACGGAACACACCGCAAGTCGCACGTGTGGTTGCCCAGTATGGCAATGGTCCATGTGATGAACAGAATGACCGTAGTGCGGATAGCCGTAGCGAGGTCAGAATTGATGTCTTTCACTCCAATTTTGGCGAAGACTGCTGTCAATGCGGCAAAGAAGGCTGACAACAAAGCGTAATATTTCCACATAGTTGTGATGATTTGCATTTATAAAACGTAGCAATAAAAGACATATTGCAGTATTCATGTTACAATACTGTTAAAAATCTGTTTTATTCCTAATGCTGTACAAATCTACAAAATATCAACAGACTCCTTCAGTATTTTTGCGGGCGAATTTGTGGAAACGCAACGTAATAATATAAAATGAATAAAATATGAATATCAAGACATTTATAAGCCGCCCCATTCTGTCGGTCATGCTTTCTGTTGTCATTGTCATAATAGGCTTCATCGGACTTCTCTGTCTTCCGTTGGAGCAATATCCAGACATTGCTCCGCCAACCATCAAGGTGAGCACAACATACGTTGGAGCCAATGCCGAGACAGTAATGAAGAGCGTGGTAACACCATTGGAGGCTTCGATAAACGGTGTGGAAAACATGCAATATATGACTTCCACAGCCGCCAACAACGGCACTTGCACCATAACCATATACTTCAAGCAAGGGTCTGACCCCAACATGGCTTTGGTGAATGTGCAGAACCGTGTAGCTTCGGCTCAAGGACTGTTGCCAGCCGAAGTGACAAAGAGCGGCGTAACTGTACGCAAGACGCAAAACTCCAACCTGAAGTTTATAACTCTGTACAGCCCTGACGGTCGTTATGATTCCAAGACATTGACCAACTACATGAAGATAAATATCGAACCGCAACTGTCGCGTATAGCCGGTGTCGGAGAGGTGAATGTTTTTGGAGCCGACTATGCGTTGCGTATATGGCTCGACCCTGCAAAAATGCATGCCTATGGACTGGTGCCAGCAGACATAGACAATGCCTTGGCTGCACAAAACCTCGAATCGCCTATGGGAGCATTGGCTGCGGAGTCGGACAATACTTTTCAATATGTACTGAAATATCGTGGACGCTACAGCAACGAAAGCGAGTTTCGTAACATTGTGGTGAAAGCCTCTGCAGACGGTGGTGTGTTGCGCCTTGGTGATGTGGCACGGGTTGAGTTGGGTACGGTTGACTACAACATGAAGAGTACAACCAACGGTAAGCCTGGCGCATCGGCAAGCATCACACAAGCGGCAGGTACCAACGCCAACGACATTATCAAGCAAATAGATAAGATAGAGGAAGATGTACGCCAATCACTTCCCGACGGAATGGTATTGGAAGACCAGACAAGCGTAATGGATTTCCTTAATGCCTCCATGCGCAATGTCACGGAAACGCTCGTCATTGCCCTCGTGCTTGTGGTGATTGTCGTATTTGTATTTCTGCGTGACTGGCGGTCGATGGTCATACCAACCATTGCCATTCTTGTGTCGCTCATCGGTACGTTTGCCTTTATGTATGCCGTTGGTTTTAGTCTGAATCTGCTTACGCTTTTTGCCCTTGTACTTGTCATTGGAACAGTGGTTGACGACTCCATTGTCGTAGTCGAGGCTGTTCAAGCAAAGCTCAGCCAAGGTAGCGATGGTGTATTTCGTGCTACAACAGAAGCCATGAAAGACTTGAAGTCGGCACTCATCACCACTACCATTGTCTTTATGGCGGTTTTCATTCCTGTGAGTTTCACAAGCGGAACTACAGGTGTGTTCTATAAAGAGTTTGGACTGACAATGGCTGCTGCCGTAGCCATATCCTTGTTCAATGCCTTGACGCTGTGTCCTGCTCTTAGTACCTTGGTCTTGAAGCGGAAGAAAAAGCCAGTAGAAAACAAGCAGAACAAATGGCAGAATGCCTATATGCGTTCGATCTTGAAGACTGTGAAGCACCGCAAACTTGTTATGCTTTCATTGCCGCTTTCCATTGTCCTATTAGCCATTATGATTGCTACGACCAAGACAAGTCTTGTGCCACAAGAGGATATGGGAACTATTGATGTGAACGTGCAATGCCGACCAGGATATAGTCTTGCACAAACAGGCAAGGTGATGGATCAAGTGGAAGCTGTGGTTAAGAACATTCCACAAATCAAGATTCATACACGAATTGACGGACGCGATGCGCAGCAAAACCAAACTTCTTCTGCTGGATTTCTGTCTGTCCGTTTGAAAAATTGGTCGGAGCGTACAGGTCGTGCCGATGACATCGACAGCGTGGTAAACGAGATTTACCGCCGCACGGCTTTCATCAAAGAAGCCGATGTAAACTGTGCCACGCTGCCCACCATACGCGGTTACGGTTCGGCAAGCGGTTTTGAACTTTATGTACAGAACCGTTCGGGCGAGGACTTCAAGGCTCTTTCCGTTGCTACACAAAAATTCATAGATGCCTTGAACAAGCGTCCGGAAATAGGCAAGGCACACTACACGTTCAATATGGACTATCCGCAGTATTCGGTAGAAGTGGATGCCGCACGGTGTATGATGAAAGGTGTGTCGCCCAGGGAGGTACTCGCCACCATGTCAGCCTATATAGGCGGTGACTATGCCTCGAACATCAACAAGTACACCAAACTCTATCGGGTGATGGTGCAGTCGGAAGCGGCAGACAGGCTCAATGAGGA
>CAKQFF010000064.1 GCA_934230685.1 uncultured Prevotella sp.
GTGTGATACGTGCAAAGGGCATATGTTGGTTTAAGGATCAGCCCGACATGTGCTATCTCTTTGAGCAGGCTGGCAGACAGATAGGCTTGAAGAATGCCGGACAATGGTATGCCACTATGCCTGAGGATGAGCTTAAGCCTTTGCTTGAGCGTGAGGAAGGTCTGCGTAAGGACTGGGATGAGAAGTATGGCGACCGTATGCAGAAGATTGTGTTCATCGGACAGAACATGGACAAGAAGACTATAAAGGAACAGCTTGACATGTGTCTTACTGAATAATGATAGTGTTTTTTTTAATGTGAGGGTGTTTCAAAATAGAAGTGTCTGTAACTTCTATTTTGAAACACCCTCATATATTTAAATTGTTTGTCGCTCTTAAATTTGATTCTTTCTTGGGTCTGCAAGTGTTATCACCTCACAGTCGGTGAATCGTGAGCCGTCGATAGTCAGTCTTACGAGCGTACGTTCCTTATGCCATCCTTGCAGTCCTGCCGCGCCAGGGTTGATATGCAGCAATCCAAGAGTCTTGTCATATTTTATTTTAAGTATATGCGAGTGTCCGCTTATGAAGAGTTGTGGAGGATTCTCCATTATCTGTCTTATTATGCTTCGGTCGTAGCGGCCAGGATAGCCGCCTATATGCTTCATAAGCACGTCGACATCCTCGCATTTAAAGCGCAACACATCGTGATACATCAGTCTTAGGTCGCCACCATCACCGTTGCCGCATACAGCACGCAAAGGACGGAAGGCGGCAAGACGCTCGGCTATCTCTGTGGAGCAGAAGTCGCCGCAATGCCATATTTCATCGCATGGTTCGAAATATTGCAGGTAGCGGTCGTCCCAATAGGAGTGGGTGTCGCTAATAATGCCTATCTTCTTCATTTCTTCACCTTGCGTATGAAGTCGGCAATATAATTCTTGGTGCCTTCGAGTCCAAGTCGTGAGGAGTTGACGCAAAGGTCATAGCTTGCGCTGCTGCCCCATGTCTTGCCTGTATAATAGTTGTAGTAGCTGGAGCGTGTGTCCTCCTTGTTGGTTATTATTTTCTTGGCCTCCTCTGGTGAACAGTTGTGTAGTTTCTGTATGTTTGCGATGCGTTCCTTAATATCGGCTGTGATGAATATGGTAACCATATTCTTGTGTTCGCGCAATACATAGTCGGCACAGCGTCCCACGAATACGCATGGCGACTCTTCGGCTGCCTTGCGTATGGCATCGCTTTGCAGGCGGAAGAGGTTTTCCTGCGACAGTCCGTTGTCATAGAATGAGGAGTCGCTGATGAAAGGTACGTGCATGTGGAATATTTGGTCGAGAAATCCTTTGCGCTCGTCGTTCTTCTCAAAGAATTCCTCGCTGAATCCGCTTTCCTTAGCAGCAAGGTTGAGTACCTCGCGGTCGTAGAACTTGCAGCCGAATTCCTCGGCAAGCATCTTGGCTATTATGCGTCCGCCACTGCCAAGCTGGCGGCCAACACTTATTATTAAATTGTTGTTGTTCATAATTTATTAGGTTTTATTTAGTTGAGAGGTACGGCTCCAAGCCGTACCTTACTATGTTGTTTTTAATTTCTTGATATAGTTTGTCAGCATAACCACTGCCACAACAACAGATATAACGTCGCTTATGGGTTGAGCCATCCACACGCCGTCAACCTGATAGAAGTTGGGCAGGATAATCAGCATTGGCAGGAAGAAGAGCAACTGGCGCGACAACGACAGGAGCATGCTCACCTTAGCCTTGCCTATACTTTGGAAGAAACCAGTACACACCATCTGTATGCCCACAACAGGAAACACAAGCATAGTGATATGTATGGCTCGTTCGGCTATCTTAATCAATGTCTCGTCGGTGGTGAATAGTCGTGCGCACTCATGTGGCAGAGTCTGTGCCACTACCCATCCTAATGTTGTGATGCAGAATGCAATCACCATGGTGTATTTCAGCACAGTGGTGAGTCGGTCGTAGTTGTGTGCGCCATAGTTGTAACCGGCGATAGGAAACATGCCCTGGTTCATACCCATATTTATCATGACGAAGATGAAGACAATCTTGTTGCAGATGCCGAACGCTCCCACTGCGAGGTCGCCTCCATGGTGGGTGAGGGCATTGTTGATGAATATGATAATGATGCATGAGCACACATTCATGGCAAATGGCGACATACCTATGGCTATGATATTCTTAATGATATGCTTCACGGGGCGGTAGATGCCGCGCTTGAAGTGTACAATACACTGTGGATTGCTGAAGATGCGCAATTGCCACATAAGTACACAAAACTGTGCTATGATGGTGGCAAGAGCCGCTCCGCATATACCCATGTGCAGAGGCCAGATGAATATAGGCGAGAGTATAGCGTTGAGAATGACGGTCATTATGGATGCCATCATAGCCGAGCGTGGCTTGGATGCGGCACGCAGTATGGCATTCATGCCGAAGAACATGTGCGAAATCACGTTGCCGGCAAGAGTCACTACCATGTATTCGCGGGCGTAAGGAAGCGTAGCGTCGCTTGCGCCAAAGAATTTGAGGATGGGGTTGAGGAAGAGCAGTGTGATGATGCTGAACGCAATGCCTATGATAAGGTTGAGTGTCACGGCATTGCCGAACACGCGTTCGGCTGTCTGATAATCTTTTTGTCCGAGTTTCACGGAAATACAAGTAGATGCACCCACTCCAACACCTGCGCCAAAAGCCGCGCCAAGGTTTTGCAATGGGAAGGTTATGGCAAGTCCGCTGATTGCCAGTGCGCCGCAGCCTTGTCCAATGAATATGCTGTCGGTCATGTTGTATAGCGAAGCCGCTGTCATGGCAGCAATGGCAGGCAGGGCGTATTGCATAAGCAGTTTGCCTACAGGCTTGGTGCCGAGTTCGAGGGTCGCTTGTTTGCTGTTATCCATATAAAAGTATTAAAAAAGAAAAGAATCCCTAAAAGGTATTGTCAATATAAGCATATTATTCCCCTCCCTGCATGGGAGGGGAATGGGGTACTGTGTCAATTAGAATCCATAAATCTCCTTCAGCTTCGCTCCCAGCTTGTCGCCTCGCAAGTCAGCGGCAATAATGACGCCTTGTGGGTCAACGAGGAAGCTTGCTGGGATGGAGGTGATGCCGTAAGTCTGACCGGCTATAGTCTGCCAACCCTTAAGGTCGGAGAGGTTGATCCAGCCGAGCTGCATGTCCTCAATGGCCTTCTTCCAGTTCTCGAGCTTGTTGTCGAACGAGAGCCCTACGATTTCGAATCCCTTTGAGTGGTATTTGTCGTAGTTGGCCTTCACGTTAGGCATCTCGCCACGGCATGGTCCACACCATGAAGCCCAGAAGTCGATGAGCACATACTTGCCCTTGCCACAGTATTCTGAAAGCTTGTGAGGCTTACCGTCAACGTCATTCAACTCGATGTCTGCAAACTTCTGTCCGATGAAGGCTGCCTTCTTGGCAAGCACAGCCACATAACGTTTAGCGTCAGCAAGGGCAGGATGGTTGGTGTAGGCATACTTTGAGTCGAAAAGATCTTTGAGTACATCATAATCGAGAGTGTAAACCAGATTGCCAAGGAGTGCGGCCGGAATAAGGTTGTCCTTGTTGGCATTGATGATCTCGAGTTGACGCTTTTGTATCTTCTCCTCGATAGGCTCTACCTTTGCCTGTATCTCCATCACCAGTTTCTTCCGGTCGTCTTCCTTCATTCCACTCTTCAGGGCCTTGGAGTATTCAGCGTAGAAAGGCTTCATCTCTTTGCTCATATTGTCAATCTCGCGGTCGTATTCGTTGAGCTTGGTGTTGAGCTCAGAGCCTTTGATGATCTTCTTTCCCATATCAACGCTGAGTTCAGTGCCATCGTTGAAGAACATGCTTGCTCCCTCGTGTGCGGTAGGCGAGGTGGTGAGTCCGAGCAAGGCATCTTTCTCTGCCTTACCGTTGATGGTGAACTTGCCGTTAACCACACTCACACTGTCAACTGCATGCAGTTTGCGTGATCCGATTTCTATAACGTAAACCTTCTTGACGTCGGCAGGGCTTGTGCCCTTCACTGTGTAGCCGACACTCTGCTGTGCAAAGGCGGCGGTAGCCACTAATGTCATGGCCACGGTTGTGATGAAATTCTTCATATATTATATTTATTATGTAATGTTGTTGCTTGATGATAGGATGCAAAAATACCTATTTTCTGTCAATACGGCAAATAAAAAGTGGAATAAGTAACTGTAATAAAAAAATAAAATCGCCCCGGTTGAGGGCGATTTTACTATAATAGCTATGACAGTTAGTCTTTTATTATTTCTTTGGCACGTTCCAAAGCCAGGTTGATGTGGCTGCAGATGTTCTTCTCGCCAAGAATGTCGTAGAAGTGAGCCTTCTGCAACTGTGAGTGAACCTTCTCGCTAACTCCCGACAACACCACTTCTATGCCCTCGTTCTTGCTCATAAGGCAGAGGTTGGTGAGGTTGTGGATACCGGTGGAGTCGACGAATGGCACCTTGCGCATACGTATGATGCGCACCTTGGGGCGGTCGCCAAATGAAGCCATGATTTCCTCAAACTTGTTGCCGGCTCCAAAGAAGTAAGGACCGTTAATCTCGTACACCTCCACACCCTGCGGGATAGTGAGATGCTCAAGATTGCCCTTAACAATGTCCGACTCCTCGTTGATTTCGTCCATAATCACCTTCACATCGGTAGTCTCCGACATACGCTTCATGAAGAGCAAGCAAGCGATGATGAGTCCCACCTCGATGGCAACGGTAAGGTCGAAGATGATGGTGAGGAAGAAAGTGATGAGCAACACTGTCACATCGCTCTTGGGATTCCTCATCAAGGCCACAAACGAACGCCAGCCACACATGCCATACGACACAATGACAAGCACACCCGCAAGGCATGCCATAGGAATATACTTGGCCAACGGCATGAAGAAGAGGAATATGAGCAGCAATACTACAGCGTGTATAATGCCGGCTACTGGTGTGCGTCCGCCATTGTTGATGTTGGTCATTGTACGGGCAATGGCACCTGTGGCAGGTATACCACCGAAGAGAGGCGAGGCAAGATTGGCTACACCCTGGGCTATAAGCTCGGTATTGGAGTTGTGGTGGTCGCCTATCACACCGTCGGCAACGGTTGCAGAAAGCAGCGACTCAATGGCTCCAAGCACAGCGATGGTGAGAGCAGGGGCTACAAGACTCTTTATTGTCTCCCATGTCATGGCAGGCACCTGGACATCGGGTATGTCATTGCTCACGTTGAAGCGGTCGCCAATAGTCTCAATGGAGGTTATTCCGCAGTATTGCTTCAGCAACAAGGCTGCTATAGTCATGACTATGATAGCCACGAGCGAGCCAGGAATCTTCTTGCTGAACTTGGGAGTGATGGCTATTATCACTACACTCACAATGCCCACAAGCGAGCACCATAGGTCGGCTGTAGAGAAATGCTGTATGTAGCAAGCCCACTTCTCGATGAAGTCCGACGGAACAGAGTCGATGCTCAGTCCGAAGAGGTCCTTTATCTGCGTGGTGAAGATGGTCACGGCAATACCACTTGTGAATCCCACTACAATGGGGTAGGGGATATACTTGATGATAGTGCCGAGCTTAAGCATTCCGAATAGTATGAGGAACACGCCCGCCATGAGTGTGGCAATGGTCAGTCCCTCAAGTCCATATTTTTGTATAATGCCATAGATGATGATGATGAAGGCACCCGTAGGTCCGCCAATCTGCACCTTGCTGCCACCGAGCAACGATATGATGAATCCGGCAACAATGGCTGTAATGATACCCTTTTCGGGTGTTACGCCTGAGGCAATACCGAACGCAATGGCAAGCGGCAGGGCAACAATGCCTACTATGACACCCGCCATTAGGTCGCTCATGAATGTCTTGCGGTTGTACGACTTAAGGGTCGTGAACAACTGGGGTTTGAAATCGAATGTAGTCATCCTGTATATCCTCTCTATATTTTGTGTGTTTTATAAATAATGTGAAGTTTCTGTGTTTATTTTTCGTCGAATACAGAGAAGTCGACAAATTTGCCACGTGCCTTACGGTCGGCTATAGCCTTTTCGAGACGCTTGCGACGAGTTGGGGCAATCCACTGACGTGCGAACACGTTAGGTATAGCCACACCAAGAGCGATACACATAATGGTGATGGCTGAACCCATACCAAACTTAACAGCGTTGGTAAGCTCGCCCACAACACCCTGCATCTCAATCATGCCTACGAGGGCACGATACATCAACACACCAGGCACCATAGGGATGACGCTTGGGATGGAGAGCACATGATGAGGCACATGGAACTTGTGGACAGCCTTAACGCAGATGAGCGATATAAGTGTACTTCCTGCCAAAGAACCGATGGCGAGACCCATGTCAAGGCCAATGTTGTTGTTCGACGGACCAAGGTTCACAAAGTTACGTGTACATACTGCAATGATACCTCCTATGGCAACAACCCACAACAAGCGGCGCTGGATATTGAAAATCATAGAGAAGCCCATAGCCGATATGGCAGCAGCAGCAGCGTAGCTTATATAATTATTGTGGGGAATCATTGGTATGGTGTAGAATCTTGTAAGGTCGAAATTCGACAACTTCAAGAAGAACGCTATACCAAACGACATTGCCACAATCATGAGGAACGTGTTGATGGCTCGCGTCAGTCCCACTTGTATATAGTTGTCGAGCATATCATCGACGAAGTTGATCAATGGCACACCAGGCACAATGAACAATGCGCAAGCCAAGAGTGGGTGAAGAGGAGTGCTGGTCCATGATGATGGCAACCACATGGTAATGAAGGCAAGAAGTGTAGAAACAAATGCAGCTACAGCAATGCCCATATAGTTGTTGAAGCCTTTGCGAAGGAGCCAGCCACGGAGATACATACCTATGGCAGCCGCAAACGAGGCATAGAAGAAGGCGGTCCAGTCACAACCGAACTGGATACAGAATCCACCGCAAGCAAAACCAGTGCCTATAGCCACCTGCAACGGGGTATAGTTGCGCTTGCGTGTGGCAATCTTCTCAAGTTCTTCGGCATATTTGTCTATAGAATAGTCTTCGGAGATGGCTTGCCATGAGAGCTTGGAGATAAGCGAGAGGCGGGTCATGTCGATGCCATGCTTGGTGCAACGCTGGAACTTGGTGAATGAGTGCTCACCATCGCTGAGGTTCACCATGAGCATGTTGAACTGTACGTAGATGTGGAGATGCTCTTCGGGAAGTCCGAGGAAAGCCGCAACACGGTTCATGTTGCGAATGATGCGGTTAGTGTCAGCTGCACTTTCTACAAGTAATTGACCGGTTTTCAAAAGCAAGTCAAGCTTTCTTCTTAATAACTTTTCGTTCTCGATTTTTTGGATCTGGTCCATACCTTTTATCTTTGTGTATTATATAAATTGAATATGATTTATTGCATTATCCTTTAAAACGAGTGCAAAGGTACTGCTTTTTTATGACATGGGGAAATAATAACTTTTTAAATGTGCCGAGTATGTCAGTAAAATATAGTATCTTTGCATAAATCAAATAAAACAGTAGCTATATGAAAGAATTCTTCAAGTACGTTTTTGCCACAATAGTTGGCATATTCGTGTTCTTCATCATTGCCGGCATATTCGGTGTTATGAGCATCGTGGGTATGGTTGCCTCAAGTCAAGCCACACAAAATGTGGAGGACAACTCGGTGCTCGTGGTTAGCCTGTCGGGCAGTATTGACGAACAGGGACAGGACGACATCATGGGCAAGCTGACAGGCAATTATATGCCGTCGACAGGTCTTAACGATATACTCACCGCTGTAAAGAAGGCTAAGAACAACGAGAATGTGAAGGGTATTTATCTTGAGGCTGGTGCGCTGAGCGCAGGCCTTGCCACTCTACAGGAGATACGTTCCGCACTTGAGGAGTTCCGCAAGAGTGGCAAATGGATCGTGGCTTACGGCGACTCTTATTCGCAGGGTGCTTACTATCTTGCTTCGGTTGCAAATAAGGTTTACCTCAATCCGCAAGGAATGGTGGATTGGCATGGACTCGGCTCACAGCCTATGTTCTATAAGGACCTAATGGCCAAGTTTGGCGTGAAGTATCAGATTGTTAAGGTGGGCACCTTCAAGAGTGCTACCGAGATGTACACCGAGGACCACATGAGTGATGCCAACCGCTTGCAGACCAAACTATATATTGATGGCGCATGGAAGAACGTGTGCAATGCTGTGTCGAAGAGCCGTGGCATAAGTGTCGACTCTCTTAATGTCTATGCCGACGAGTATGCAGGATTCCAGCCAGCCGAACTGCTCAAGAAGCGCAAGATGGTTGACGAATTGATGTATGCCGACAAGGTGAAGACTGCTGTGAAGAAGCTTTTGAAGCTTGGCGATGATGATAAAGTGCCGCAGATTAGTGTGGCTGACATGCTCAATGCCAAGGGTGGCAAGGAGGAAGGCGACGTTATTGCCGTGTATTATGCCTATGGTTCTGTTGTGCAGACTGATGAGGCGTCTATAGCTTCGGGCGGTGGACATTGCATAGCGGCTTCTACTGTGTGCAAGGACCTTGAGGACTTGAAGAATGATGATGGCGTGAAGGCTGTTGTTATACGTGTCAACTCTGGTGGTGGCGATGCCTATGCCTCAGAACAGATATGGCATCAGGTGAGTGAACTTAAGGCCAAGAAGCCTGTTGTGATATCTATGGGCGACTATGCCGCTTCGGGTGCCTACTATCTTTCGGCTCCGGCTTCATGGATAGTGGCTCAGCCTAATACTCTCACGGGTAGTATAGGCATCTTTGCTGCAATACCTGATGTGAGCGGTCTTGTTACACAGAAACTCGGTGTGAAGTTTGATGAAGTGAAGACCAACCGCAACGCTACATTTGGCAATGTTATGGCTCGTCCGTTTAATGCTGAGGAGACTGCCATGCTGCAGGCTTACGTCAATCGTGGCTATGCTCTGTTCCGCAAACGTGTGGCCGACGGACGTAAATTGCCAGTGGAAAGTGTTGAGAAGATAGCACAGGGACGTGTGTGGATTGGTAGTGATGCTTTGAAGATAAAGCTTGTAGACCAGCTTGGCGGTTTGGATGATGCCGTGAAGAAGGCTGCACAACTTGCCAAAATCAAGGACTTCTATACTCTTGAGTATCCTGCTCCATTGTCTTGGACCGACCAACTGTTTGGAAGTATGTCGGGTGGCAACTATCTCGACGAGCAGTTGCGCATGACTCTTGGCGACCTTTACGAGCCGTTCTGCATGATGCGCACACTTGACAAGCGTGAGGCATTGCAGGCACGACTGCCGTATATTATGAATATTAAGTAATTGAACTCTTGCAAGTTTACTTATGTCACTTGCGAATCCAGAGTAAGAAATCAATAAAAATATGAGAACCGAAGGCGATTTCATAAAAATCAACGAATGGCTGCTGCCATTCAGCTGGCTCTATGGCATCGGGGTGCGTGTGCGCAACTGGATGTTTAACATCGGTATACTCAAGAGCCAGAGCTACGACATACCTATCATTGCCGTGGGCAATATCACTGTGGGAGGTTCGGGCAAGACTCCTCATGTGGAATATCTCATAAATCTATTGCACGACAAGATGAAGATTGCCGTGCTCTCGCGTGGCTACAAGCGCAAGAGTAGGGGGTATGTGCTTGCCGACGATAATATGCCAATGTCTGAGATTGGCGACGAGCCGTATCAGATGAAACATAAGTTTGACAATATCTATGTGGCTGTAGACAAAAGACGACGCAACGGCATTGAACGTCTCACTA